>JAJDNM010000133.1 GCA_022340665.1 Acidobacteriota bacterium
GACTGAAGGTCGCTGAATTACGCTCCGTCTCGTGCACCGTCAGAGCAACCAACTCGACGCCCTCGGGAAGCTCCGGCGCGGTGCGCTCGAAAAAGACCCGCGCCAGGTTCTCGGCGGTCGGGATGACGCGCTCAAGCCACGGCACCTCGATATTGAGATGGCGGTGGTCGACGTGGTCCACCACGCAGCGTTGGAGGATTGCCTTGAGATCCTTCATGTCGATCAGGTAGCCGCTCGCCGGGTCCGGTTGGCCGCGCACGACCGCCTCGATGACGTAGTTGTGGCCGTGGCCGTGGGGGTTGTTGCACTTGCCGAAGACGCGGCGGTTCCACTCGTCCGGCTGGGCCGGGTTGTGCAGGCGGTGAGCCGCTTCGAAGTAGACCTTGACAGTGACTGTTGTCGCCATGACTCTCCCGCCAGCATAGCGCATGCCGAGTCACCGATATTCCTGGGCGGAGTTTTGAGTTTTGAGTTATGAGTCGCGAGTTCCCTCCAATCCATCCTGGAAGTGGGGAGGGCGGGTGGCATCTCAAAACTCAAAACTCAAGACTCAAGACTGTGGGCGAAGTCAGTATTCATCCTCCAGCCGGCGGTAGAGATCCGGCCGGCGGTCTTCGAGGAAACGAAACCTCTGTCTCGCCTCGCGGACCACCTCGGCGTCGACGTCACCTGCCACGACTCCGGACTTGTCGGCCAGGGTCGCCACAACTTTTCCCCAGGGATCGATCAGGCTCGTGTCCCCGGAGTGCGGGTAACCCTCCGCCTCGCCAACCCGGTTCACGCCCAGCACCCAGGCCTGGTCGTCGATCGCGCGAGCGGAGAGCAGGGCGCGCCAGGCGTGGGCGCGTCTGGCGGGCCAGTTGGCTATGACCACGAAGAGATCGGTGACCCCCGCGGCGAGCCGGAACAGCTCGGGAAAGCGGAGGTCGTAGCAGATCAACGGCGTGACCCGCACGCTGTGGATCTCCACGGTGTGCAGCTCGGCGCCGGCCTCGTAGTGCTCCGGTTCCTTGGCGAGGGTGAACGGGTGGATTTTGCGGTAGTGTAGAGCCTCGCGGCCGTCGGGGCCCATTACCGAGCAGGCGTTCGCCGGTAGGTTGTCACCGGCCTCGGCGTAACCGCCGACCAGCCATACCCCGTGCCCTCGGGCGGTCTCGGCCAGGAACTTCCTGATGGCGTCGGCGTGGGCGGCCATTTCCGCGGCGCGCATGGTGAAGCCGGTGGCGAACATCTCGGGAAGCGCGACGATCTTCGCACCGCGCTCAGCGGCCCGCGCAACCAGGGGAGTGACCCGCCGCATATTCTCCTTCGGATCCTCCCAGGCGATGTCGAACTGGATGCCGGCGACGATCATGGTGGGGTTGGTGACACTTCGGGCAGTGGTACGAAGCATGCCCGCAGGCGGTCGGCGAGCAGAATGTGAAACACCATCCGTTGACCGTCCTTCCAGCCGTCCTCCCAATTCTGTGATCGATCTCCGGGCGCCCTGTCCCGATAGCTGCTGAACGAGGCATTCAAGAGAGTGCTGCAGGTAGCCACGGTGAATTTGGACATGCGCTCGGCGCCGGCAGAAAAACCGGCGAGGTACTCATGGTCGTCGTCCATGTCGTCGACCGCGTCGGCAGCTTCAGTGAGAGCGTGATCGAGGGCGTGCTGGACGGCGGCGTTGGTCTGCTCGGCCTGCCATATCGCGTGGAGCCGAAGCGTTTCCTCGTAGTTTTCGGGGAACGGCTCGGTCAGCCGGCCGTTCCACTCGGCCGAATCTTTCGCATCTTCGAGTGTCGAGAACAGCCTCGCGTGTCGTCGAACCTCGGTCAGGATGGCCTCCAGATCTGCTTGTTTGATAAGTTCGCGCGGCACGGGAACCATCAGCTGGACACGACACGGACGTTGTTCGAAGAGTTCGAACGGGCCCTCCATCCACGAGACGCGCAGCGGCGCGGCGGTGGTCAGCAGGAGATCGACCCTTCGTCGTTTGAGCTTGACGTCGTCCACTCGGACCAGCTCGCCGACTGCGAATCTGTGCGGGGCCTTGCTGCTGACCCCCATCGCTCCGACCAGGTTGTCGGAGTAGGTACCACCGCATGCCGACCACACCTCGACCCCGAGCACGCCCCAGCCTCCCTTGAGCTGGTGATCGAGAAGCGCGCCCAGATCCGAGGCGAAACAGAAGCCGGTCGCCAACAGCGTGGCTGCGGCGACACAAAGGCAACGACAAAGTTGCACGCGTAGACCTCCAGAGCTTTCTTCGAGGCTACCACGAAGGGATGTCCGGGCTCTGCCATAATGCAGCGAAGATGAATGCCCCCTACGATCGGCAGATGAGTGCAACTGGTCCCCCGCCTGGTCGCTCGAGCAGCATGCGATCAAGGGCGGTGTCGATCATCATCGGCCTCAATGTGCTCGTCTTCCTCGCCTGGCAGGCGGCGGCGCTTGTGCCCGGATTGAAACCCTTCATGACCGCCAACTTCCTGGTCAGCACCGCCCACCTCGAACACTGGTTGGTTTGGACTGTCCTGACCGCCGCCTTCTCCCACAGCGAGCTCTGGCATCTGGCGATCAACATGTTCGTCCTGTGGAGCTTTGGCACGGTGCTCGACAAGCTCTGGGGAACCCGGGTCTTCGTGCTGTTCTACCTGGCGGCGGCAACGGTGGCGTCGTTCACGCACTGCCTGGTTTCGACCTTCATACTCGGCAACAGCAACATCCCCGCCCTCGGCGCGTCCGGTGCAATCAGCGGGTTGTTGCTTGCCTACGCGCTGCACTTTCCGCACCACAAGATTCTCCTCTTCGGCATCGTACCGATACCAGCACTTGCCGGAGTGCTCGCCTTCGTTGGCATCGATCTCTGGGGCTTGTTGGCGCAGAGCCGTGGAGGCGGCCTTCCCATCGGCCACGGCGCCCACCTCGGCGGCGCCCTGGCGGGGGCTCTGATCTATTTTCTCTACCTCAAGGAGGCGTACCCGACACCGCCCGCGCCTCGGCCTCGACCCTCGCCAATCGGCGCCTCCCTGACACCCGAAGAGGCACGGGAGTTCGAGCGGATACGGCACAAGATCGACACTTCGGGTCCGCACACGTTGACACCGAAGGAACAGGATTTCCTCGATCGGCTGCGGGAGCGTGTTCTGCAGGCCTCGCATCACGACTGAGAATCGTCGGCCGGGCAGCACTGCTTGCCGCTCGCCGACGCCAACGGTACTATGCCGGACAAAAGGGGGTGGCCATGCCGCAAAGCGAGCGAGAGGTGCGGATAGAGGTCTTCAACTCCTTCAAAGAGCGCTACGCAAGCGCGCCGATCCGCCTGATGAGCCGGACGGTCAACGCCATGCGTGCCATGGGCTACAACGACCTCGCCTCTGCCATCGGCGATTGCGATCGGCGAACGGTTCCCCCCGATGATCCTGAAGATCCGTGCCTCCGACAGGACTGGTACGATGAGCTGCTATCCGCCTTCGAGTACGTCGGCGGCTGGGTTCGGCAGCTGAGCGCCCACCCGATGGGCTACAACGTCGACTCGATCGGGTACCCGAGAATCACGAGGTCTTGGGGTGCCCTGTGGTCGCGGCAACTCGGCATTGATTTCAAGAACGATTCCCACTCGCCGCCACAGATCATGGCCTTCCACGGTGGTAATCAGGCTCTGCAAGCGGCTCTCCAGGGCGTGGCGGAGGCGCGCCGAAGCCGCGTCGGAACGGGGAGCCCGGCAACCGTGCTCGTGCCGATTCCGACCTTCACCTGCCCGATGGACCAGATCGCCCTGCTTGGCATGAAGGCCCTGTTGCTGCCGCCAACCCGCGCCGACATGGATCCGAGCGTCGACGACCTGGCTCAGGTGCCGGAAAACGTCGAAATTGACAGTGTCTATCTCATGCCCATCAACAATCCCACCGGCCGCACGCTCCCACCGGAAGAGTGTCGGAAGTTGGTCGATGCGGTTCTCGACCGATGGCCGAACGCGACCGTGATTTTGGATTCCGTCTACGTTCGGCTTCACCCAGACCACCGGCGGCTCCTCTCCTGGTATTCGGAAGACCCCCGGTACGCCGAGGCGGTGCTATTTATTGACTCCCTCTCCAAGACTCACGGTGTCACCGGCCTGCGATCTGGCGCCATTCTGACCCGTTCGTCGACTCCGCGGGACGGCATCGTGCGATATGCCCAGAACGTCATGGCGGGTCCGTCGAACGCCATGCAGGCGGCGACCGCTTCGCTGCTCGCCGCCTTCCTCAGTGGCGACGACGAGCTCGTCGAGCACCGCATCCGCCTCCAGATGCGTATCGGACGTCACCTCCAACGTCGGCGCCGACTCCTCCTGCGCGACGCCTTCGACCGATACCGGGAGCTGTTCGATTCCGAACAGCTGCTGCTGCCCGACTCCGAGACCTTCGACTGGGAAGGTTCGATGTACGCCGTTCCACGCCTCTCGGATCGCTGCTGTGAGCTCGGTGAGGAATCCGCGGTGGCACCGACCGTCGCCTTCTATCTCGAAACCGGAATCGGCGGAGTGCCACTCGACAGCTTCTGCCGCAACCCCAACCTCGAACGGCACGGGTTGGTGGTCAACGGAGACTCTTCGCGACTCGCCGAGTTCCAGGAGGCGGCTCGCAAGTACGTGCGGCTTTCCTTCGGCATGACCCCGCCGCCGAGGTCAGGTGGGGAGTGAGGCCGGAGTCAAGGGTTCCGAGTTGAGAGTTTAGAGTTCGCAAGCATGGTCCTCGGGCGGGTGGCGAATAACTCTCAACTCTCAATTCTCAACCCCTTTGATCTCGCCGTCGCCGTCATTTGAGGACCGGGTGATCGCGCTGACCGCGAGTGCAGCGATTCCCGCGAGGAAGAACGCCGGGACCAGCTCGTAGAGGTTGTGCAAACCCCACCGTTGGACCAGCCACCAGCTGATCACCGCCAGCGCCGCCGCGGCAATGACGGCGATGATCTCTCCTCGTTTGAAGGTCCTCGTGAGCCTCCCGAGGAGCAGAATCGCGACCGCACACAGGAGGACGATCCACCACACGCGGGCGAAAGCCTCGGAGCTTGCCGAAGCGTCGCGGCCGAGCTTCCAGACAATTGTGATGCCCGCGCCCGTGAGCATGGCCGCCAGCGCCCCGTGTCGGTTCACACCTCCCCGTGTCAGCGCGAGCAGGATCAGCGGCGCGAAGGCCGCTCCGAGACCGGACCAGGCAAAGAGGACGAACCAGAAGACCAGCCGGACCTCGCTGAGGGCGACCAGGATTCCGATGAGGCCGACGACCGCCACGGTCCAGCGACCCAGTACGAGGCTGCGGCGATCGTCGCTCGAACGACCCAAGGTCTCTTCGACAATGTCGTAGGAGACGGCCGATGCGGCGACGAGAAGCTGGGAGGAGACGGTTGAAAGAATCGCCGAGATGACTGCTGCGAGCAGCAGGCCCGCGAGGACCGGGTGCACGAGGTGGAGGGCTATTGCCATCAACGCCTGCTCCCCGTCCGCGAGGTCGGGCATCATGACCCGGCCGGCCAGGCCGACCAGACCGGCTCCGTAGAAGACCGCCACACCCCAGAGCATCGCGATGACCTGCAGCCGCTGCACCTCGCGGTCGTCGCGTGCGGCCATGTACCGGGTGATCACGTGTGGCATGCCTGGATAGCCGAGACCGATACCCAGCTGACCGACAATGTAACCCCAGAGAGCGGGCCCGAGCCTGCCGCCGCCGGCACTGAGGAAGTTGGTGTCGATCGCGCCGAGGCCCTGGACGAGTGCGCCGAAACCTCCGAGACGCGCGATGGCGAAAATCGGCAACGCGATGAGGGCGATGGCCACCAGCAACCCCTGGAAGAGGTCAGTCCAGGCGACTGCCCGGAAGCCGCCGAGAGATGTGACGAGGATGATCACCACGGCGCCGATCACGACGCCCAGGATGTAGCCACTTCGCCCTTCGAGGCCGAGGGAGGAAGAAAACGCCTTTCCCGCGGCTGTCATCTGGGCGGCCACGTATCCCATCATGCAGATGAGCACAATCGAGGTGGCGGTGATCCTCAGGACGTTGCGAGGATCTCCCCAGCGTCGCGTGATGACATCGGTCAGGGTGATCGAGCCCTGGCCAGCGGACAGGGGCCGCAACCGCGGCGCCACCAGATAGACGTTGACCAGATAGCCGAGGAGACAGCCCGGGGCGTACCAGAGGCCGGACACGCCGTAGGTGAACGTCATGCCCACTGCGCCGAGCGTGACCCAGCCGGATTCGGAGCTGGCGGTCGACGAGATTCCCGCGGACCAGGCGCCGAGCGAGCGACCGGCGAGGTGGAAGTCTTCGCCGCCGTGAGTCCTTTGTGCCGCTCGCCAGCCGATGAAGAGCAGGACCCCGAGGTAGGCGACCATGACTACCGCGACGGTGGTCAGGGTGGAGCCATCGATGGGCATCATCGCCCGGACTCCCGCTTGCGGCTGTCGAGGTAATTCTCCAGGAACACAAGCGCCACCAGGGCGACGGGGAAGACCCAAAGCAGCAGGTGTGCTCCGAGCGTCAACGAGTGCTCTTCCATCGGCGCCTCCTTTGGGCGAAGTGTAGCGCGATCCGCTCGGTCACCCGATGTTCGATACTCGAAGCTCGTCACTTGGCCGGCTCGCCTGATCGATATCCCCCCCGATGAAAACCATCTGTGTGATCTGTGGGCAGATGGGGTGGGTGGTTCGAGCATCCAGGATCCAGCATCGAGCATCCGGCATCGGGAACCGGTTGCGGTAAACTCCCCCAACCACTTGGAGGTCTGATGAGACCACGACATTTCTCGATATATCTGCCTTTGGTGATCGTGTTGCTGGCATTTCCGGCAGCGGCTGGCGAGCCTGTCCACGTCCTCGTCGGCAACGACGACGGGATCGATTCGCCGGGACTGGAGGCAATCGCGGCCGCGATCGCAGCGGATCCCGCGTACCGCGTGACGGTCGTGGCACCTGCCGAGCAGCAGAGCGTGTCGGGTCACGGCCTGGTCACGCGAAACGAGATCAAGGTGTTGCAGCACTCGGAGATCGCCGGGTCCACAGCTTGGTCGGTCGATGGAACGCCGGCAACGGTGGCCCGAGTTGCGCTGACTGCCCTGCTGGCAGACGATCCGCCAGACCTGGTGGTGTCGGGCATCAATCGGGGGGAGAACGATGGCCTCGGGGCATGGACATCGGGCACCGTCGCAGTGGCCAGGGAGGGTGCGTACGCGGGTATACCCGCTGTCGCGGTGTCGCTGCAGCTCGACTGGTCGGATCCGCAGCCGGATTTTGCGACCGCGGCGAAGTGGGGCAAGACCGTTATCGATGCGGTACGTGACAACGGTCTGCCGCCTGGTGTCTATTTGAACGTCAACGTGCCTGTCGACACCGAAGACATTCGCGGATTTCAGGTGGCTCGAATGGGACTCGACCGCTCCGAGGAGGCGCGCTACGTTCTTTCGCGGGCGGACTCCGACGGTACCCGCTGGTTCCTGAGCCGGTGGAAACCACCGAAGCAAATGGCTCCGGGCGGTGATTCGTACGCACTTTCCCGAGGATGGGTGACGATTGCGCCGCTCAGTCTGGACCAGACCGCCGAGCGCGCGTTCCCGCTCTTGCTGCAGTACAGGCTTGCGGAGTCACCGTCAAATCCGTGACCTCGCGTTCATCGAGGTGCGGACTCTGGATCGACGGCAATGGCGGGGTCGAGAAATAGTCCGTGCTAGCGTGCTACAGTTGGAGACCCCGTGCGCCTCGGGTTGACGGGTCGCGCGGCTGGAGGAAGTGAATGGGACGTCGGATAACCCGAAAACAGCTGAAGAAGGACGATGAGTTCGTCTCTGCCGCGGAAGTGATCTTTCGATGGATATCGGAAAACCTGAAACCGCTTCTCGCGGGCATTGCCGCGGTCTGCGTAGTTGCCCTGCTGTGGTGGGCTTTCAGTGCCTGGAGCAACGCACGGACCGACGATGCGTCGTTATTGCTGCACAACGCGACGAAGATCTTCGAGGGCGATGCGGCTCCGGGGTCGCCGGTCCCCGGTGGCGACATCGACGCGGCCGAGGCTGCATTTCTGCAGGTCGTCGACAACTACGGGCGCTCCGACCAGGCCGATATGGCGAGGCTGTACCTCGCCCGAATCGATCTCAGCCGGGGAGAGATGGATCAGGCCCGGACAGCACTGGTCGAACTGGCGGATCGACGCGGCGATGAATTCGTGGGTCGGCTCGCCAACTTCGATCTGATCAACCTTCGCGTTACATCCGGTCAGACCACCGAGGTGATCGCCGATCTCGAGGCGATGGCCGCGGGCCTGTCGAACGGCCTGCCGCGCGACGCCGCACTCTACAGGCTGGGGGAGCTCCTGATCGCCGAGGGTGAGCCGGATCGGGCGAAACCGCACCTCGAAACACTGGTTGAGGATTTTCCCGAATCGCCCTACGTCGTAGGCGCGCGCCAGCGGCTTGCCGAGATCGGTTAGCCGGAGAGCTTCGGTTGAGCATTGTCGAGGCGATCGCCAGAAAACGAGACGGCGAGGCCTTGGCTCACGATCAGATTGCGGCCTTTATTGAAGGGGCGAGCGACAACTCGCTTCCACCCGAACAGTTGGCGGCGATGCTCATGGCCATCTGCTGCCGAGGGATGGATGCGGACGAGACCCGATGGCTGACCGAAGAGATGCTGAACTCGGGGGAGGTCTGGGACCTCGCAGCCGAGCGACCCAACGTGGTGGACAAGCACTCCACTGGAGGCGTCGGCGACACCGTCTCGCTGGTGCTCGCGCCGCTGCTCGCGGCGGTCGGAGTCCCGGTTGCAATGATGGCCGGGCGCGGCCTCGGCCACTCCCAGGGGACCCTCGACAAACTTGACGCAATTCCAGGTTGGGATTCAACCCGTAGCCGTGCCGAGACCCTCGATCTGATCGACGAATGCGGGGCGGCGATCATCGCCCAGACGGAGGACATCGCTCCGGCCGACCGTACGCTCTACGCTCTGCGCGATGTGACGGCGACGGTGCCCTCCCTGCCGTTGATCGTCGGATCGATCATGTCGAAGAAGCTTGCCCTCGGTGCGGGTGCCCTGATCCTCGATGTGAAGTGGGGCACAGGTGCCTTTCGCAAGACGGTGGCTTCCGCGCGTGAGCTGGCGATCGCACTTCGACAGGTAGCGGTCGATACTGGCGTCCTGTGTGAAGCTCTCATCACTGACATGAATCAGCCGCTCGGGCCTGCTCTTGGAACCGCCTGTGAGGTTCGGGAGGCGCTAGCAATCTTGTCGGGAGGCGGAGATGACCGTCTGCGTGAGGTGACGATGAGCCTGTGCCGCGAGGCGATGGTTCTGCGGGGATGGGAAACGGACGATGCGAATGCCGCCCTCGAAGGTGCGATTGCCGAAGGTGCGGCGATGGCCGCCTGGGAACAGATCGTGAGGGCGCACGGTGGGGATCCGGATCCCAACCGCCTCGCTCAGCCGCAGGCAACGGTCGAGGTTCCGGCCACAGCGTCCGGATTCGTGGTGGCCTGTGACGGTGAGAATCTGGGCCGGGCAGCGGCGGAGGTCGGTGCGGGACGACGGAGAGTGGAGGAGGAGCTGGCTCTCGGTGCCGGAATTCTGGTCCACGCCCGAATCGGCGATTCGATCGAGCCCGGACAGCCGCTGGCAACGCTCCTCGTCGGCGAACGCAAGGTGGACCGTGAACGCCTCGTCGGTCAAATCCGGGATGCGTTCACCATGAGTTCAGAATCGGTGGGTCCCCCGCAGCTGGTGCTCGGTACCGCAGAGGACATTGCGCAGTAAAACGCGCGGGCCGCATCGACGGCACCTGACGCGCCGAAGCGCGATGCTCCTACCGGCTTCGATTGATCACTCGGCGTCCTGCGGTCCGTTCGAAAAGTACGCCACAGTCTCTTCGAGTCCGTCGGCAAGTGATACCTGCGGCTCCCAATCGAGAATCTTCCGCGCGAGGGAGATGTCGGGTTGGCGCACCTTGGGATCGTCCTCGGGCAACGGTTCGAAGACGATCTCTGACGAGGAGCCGGTGACCTTGATGATCTCTTTGGCGAAATCGAGCACGGTCATTTCAGCCGGGTTGCCGATGTTCATCGGTTGGCAATAGTCCGAGTTGAGCAGCCGCCAGATCCCCTCGATGAGGTCGGTGACGAAACAGAACGAACGCGTCTGTGATCCGTCACCGAAGGCGGTCAGCGGTTTGTCGGCCAGCGCCTGACAGATGAATGTGGGGACTACCCTTCCGTCTCCGGAACGCATCCTCGGCCCGTAGGTGTTGAAGATGCGGACGATGCGTGTGTCGATCCCGTGGTGGCGGTGATAGGCCATTGTGATCGCTTCGGCGAAGCGTTTCGCCTCGTCGTACACGCCGCGCGGGCCGACCGGATTGACGTTGCCCCAGTAGGTTTCCGGTTGCGGATGGACCAACGGGTCGCCGTAGGTCTCCGATGTCGACGCCAGGAGAAAACGTGCTCCCTTGGATTTGGCGAGACCGAGTGCCTTGTGGGTGCCGAGAGACCCGACCTTGAGGGTCTGAATCGGCAGCTTGAGGTAATCGATCGGTGATGCCGGCGAGGCGAAGTGGAGGATGTAGTCAAGCCTTCCGGGAACGTGAATGAAATTGGTCACGTCGTGGTGGACGAAGGTGAAGCCGTCACGTCCGAAGAAGCTCTCGATGTTTTCGAGAGCGCCCGTGATGAGATTGTCCATGCACACGACCTCGAAGCCCTCATCGAGAAGACGTCCACACAGGTGGGAACCGAGAAAGCCCGCACCACCGGTCACGAGAGCTCGTTTTGGATCAGCCATTGCACCTCCGCAGTGAACACCAAGTATAGCTCTCGTTACGGTCTGGAGTGGGCGGTCAGTTGAGTTGGGAGTCCGGAATCGTGAAGACTGGAAGCTCGACGAACGGTCAGGACTCGCCCACATTATTCATAAAGCCTCGTTACGAGGCCTCATGATCTATGTGGGCTAGCCGTTCTGCTCCTTGATGAGAAGATTCCGGAGCTCATCCATGAACTGATTGACGTCCTCGAACCTGCGGTAGACGCTGGCGAAGCGAACATAGGCGACCTGGTCGAGGCGACGGAGCTCTTCTATGACCATGTTGCCGATCTCCTCGGTCGAAATCTCACGAACGTCGCGGGCGGCAAGCGTCGATTCCACGGCATCAACCACCGCCACCAGATCTCGTCTCGGCACCGGTCGTTTCTCGCACGCGCGAAGAAGTCCCGTCAGGAGTTTCTCCCGGTCGAAGCTCTCGCGTCGCCCGTCCCGCTTGACCACAGTCGTCGGCAGTTCGTCGACCCGCTCGTAGGTCGTAAATCTCTTGCCACACTTCGAACACTCACGGCGGCGCCGAATCTCCGAGCCTGAGCGGACCTCGCGGGAATCCACCACCCGGTTGTCGGAATCACCACAGAAGGGACAGTTCATTCGCTGGAGTCCGGAGCCGGTGCGGATTCCACCTCCCGCAGACTGACCCCGAGGAAGGGCAGGCAGAGGAGGCCGATGACGGTGATCGGGACGAAACAGATCGCGTGGTAGGCGATGGCGATGCCAGTCGCCTCGTTGAGGCCGACGCCGAAGAAGAGCGTTAACCCTACCTGGGTCGCTTTGTGAAATCCGCCGACACCACCCGGGGTCGGAATGGCGAGTCCGATGACCGCCATCGTGACGATGAGGTAGGCGGCCCGAAGCGGCAGGTCGACGTCGAAGGCGAGCAGGGTGAAACGGACCTGCCAGCAGATGACCCACCACATGAAGAGCGAAGCGGCAGTTGTTATCAAGAGGTCGCGGGGTCGCTGGAGCACCCGCAGGCCGTCGAGAAAGTGGTTCAGGAAAATCGTCACCGGCTGGCGCCACGATTCCTTGAGCCAGGCAATCGGGAGGGTCAGGATCTCGATGAATCGGTCTTGGTAACGAAAGAGCCCGAGCAGGATGAGAGTTCCGATCACGAGTGCGGCGCCAGCCGCATAACCGCTGAGCGAGAGCATGTGGAGGGCTCTCTGCGCCTGTTCGTCAAGATCGGGCATGCTCGGCGGCCAGACGATGAACACGAGAAAGTAGAACACGACGCACCACAGGTCAAACACACGTTCGGTAAGGATTGACGCGAGGCTGGCGGATACGGGGATCTTCTCGCGCCGTGCGAGCAGCAGTGGGCGGATCAGGTCTCCCATCCGTGCGGGCAACAGGGAGAGGGCCGCGTAACCGACGGCGGTCGTGAGGAGAACGCTCGAATGGCGAACACGCCCGACTGGAATGAGAATGAACTGCCACCGAAGACAACGCAGCCAGTAGGCGAAAATCGCCACCGCCGAGGCGGTGATCAACAACTGAATGTCGGCGCCGGCGAGGGCCTGACCAACTTTCTTGAAGTCGACATTCCACAGGAAGATCGCCAGCAAAATGATCATTAGCGCCAGCGAGATTCCGATTCGAACAGCCTTGTTCGCCATCGACCCTAGGGTAGCCCCGTTCGTCCAAATTAGGAATTCGGAATTCGGAATTTCGCTCTCCGTTCTGCTGGCCGGGGGAATACTCCGGGGGAGCGGGTGGGAAATCCAATATCCCAAATCCAACATCCCAAATGGGCGGAGCTGTTCGCTATGATGTTTCCATGATTGATGGGGACGGGAAATTGCTCAGCGTGCGGTCGCACCCGTTGTGCTTGGGACACAACCCCGGACTCGGCCATCCCGAAACTCCGGAACGCGTGCGGGTGATCCTCGACGCATTGTCGGCGCGCGTCGACGGCCGGTGGACTGTCGATCCCGAAAGCCTCCTTCCCGACGAAGAGGACACCCTCGGCACCCTGGCCTGGATTCACGATTCGGCGTACATCGAGAGGGTGCGGGATGCGTCGGAGTCTGGAAGCGGATGGCTGGACTCACACGACTGCGGCGTTTCAGCAGGGACCTTTTCCGCTGCGATCGCAGCGGCTGGGCTGGCGCTCCAGGCGGGGCTCGATCTGGCGAACGGTCAGCTGCGCCGAGCCTTTTTGGTGGTGCGGCCGCCGGCACATCACGCGGGGCGCGAAAAGGCCTCGGGCTATTGTTTCTTCAACTCGGTGGCGCTCGCGGCGGAGGTCGTGGTCCGCAGCTGGAACCGGCCGGTGGTCGTCGCCGACTTTGGCGCGTTCCATGGCGATGGCATCCAGGAGCATTTCTATTCCCGGGGCGATGTCGGATACGTATCCGTCCATCGGTACCCGGCCTTCCCCGGGACCGGGGGTGCCGACGAAGTGGGCGATGGCGAAGGGCGTGGAACCACACGCAATGTGCCTCTTGCCGGCGGGGCCGGAGATGACATTTTCTGCACGGCATTTGCCGACGCTCTGGATGAGATTTGTCAGCGATTGCAACCGGCAGCGATCATCTTGTCGGCAGGATTTGATGCACATCGGGACGACCCGTTGGGAGGCATGGAGGTGTCCGAATTGGGCTTTGGGCAGCTGACGAAGTGCGCCGTCGATGCCGCGGAACGATGGGCTGAAGGACGCGTATTATCTTTTCTTGAAGGAGGATACGAGCTGGGAGCGCTGGCTAAATCAGTTCGTATTCATGTCGAGGAATTGGCAAAAAGCTCTGTCGATTAATTCAATCCAGATTCTCCATACAATCGGTGATCTACGTCACGGACAACGCGAGTTCATACATATCTTTGGCTAAACTTACTCGCTCAAACCTTCTCAATTTGCTGATCAAATTTGACCATAGATATGCCTTGGTATATCATAATTACGATCGTAAATTGCCACCCGGACTTCGATCCAGAGGAGGATTCGCAATGCGTTACAAAGGAACCGTCGGAGCGCTTGTTGTGCTGTCTCTCCTGCTTCCGATGAGCGCGGTTGCCGAGACGATATTCTGGCTGGATACGCCGGCGGATGGGGCCACTGTTTTTGGCCTTGTGGAGGTCAATGGTTTCGTCGTCGATGACGGGCAACAGTGCGGTCCCCAGTGGACGTGGCACTCTTGTCAGTGGGACCGGGCCTTGGTGAGCAAGGTCGATCTGTACGTCGACGACACCTTCGTAACGACGGCCGATATCAGCCAGCCTCGGTACGACATTCTCCAGGCCTATCCCTGGTACGCTGGCACGCCGTACGCGCGGCCCGGCTTTGCCACCTCCTTCGATTCGGCGGCCTATTCCGACGGCGTGCACACGCTGTTCATGCGCGTCACATTCGAGGATGCGACCACCGACGATTTCGGTCTGCGCTCCTTCACGATCGACAATGACCGCAATCAGGCACCCCTCGGGGAACTGGAGTTGCCGGGTTCGAACCAGCCGATGAACGGCGTCTTTCCGGTCACGGGCTGGGCGCTCGACGACGAGAGCGTGGCCTTCGTCGAGATCATGGTCGACGGACTGGCGATGGGCAACGCCGTCACCGGCGTGCACCGACCGGACATTGGCAACAAGTTTCCGAGCAATGCCAACGCCGAGTACGCCGGGTTCGTTCGCATGCTCAACACCACGTATCTGAACAACGGCATCCACGTGCTGGCGGTGCGTGTGGTCGACAACGAAGGTGCCTCGCGTGTGATCGGCAGGCGCTTTGTCCAGACCTTCAACACCGGCTCCAACCTGCCGCCCTTCGGCGACATCGACTGGCCGGTCGACAACCACGTCATGGTGGCAGAGGGCTGTGAGCTGGACGACGACGGCTTCGAGCCGCCGTGGTCGGGCGATGTTTATGAGAATCCCGAAAACGTCGAAATGGTGATCGGATGGGCGCTCGACGTGGGTTCGCGAACCGATTTCGGTGGCGTCTCATACGTTCAGCTGCTTCTCGACGGCGTCATCATTCGCGACACCAACCTGGATTACTACTTCTGGAACGAAGTCGACTGGGATTTCAACTACTACGGCCACGAGCGGATGGACGTCCACCGGCTGTACGTCGATGTACCGAACTCCAAGCACAGCGGTTTTTCGTTCCTACTGGACGTCGCGGAGCTGATCCTGAACCGTGGATTCAACCGGGGTGTGCATCTATTGAAGGTGCGAGCCGGTGACCGTGAGAACAACGTCACCGACATCGCCCAAGTCCCAGTGATCTTCCAGTGCAACGACGACGAAGATGATCCGTCGTGGGGCGACATCTGGACGCCAGAGCACATGGAACTCGAAGGCGGCATCGTTGAGGTCACCGGATTTGCGATTGATACCCAGCGCATCGATTACATCGAGATCTGGGTCGACGGTGTGCACATAGGAGATGCCGAAATGGGGCTGGAGTCGCCGGACGTCGATGTGCTGTACCCCTGGCTCCCGCCCATTTTCTCGAGCACGTCCGGTTTCAGATACGAACTGGACACGGTTGCCGCAAATCTCGCCGACGGTGAGCATGTCATCGTCGTATGGACCGAAGATCGCCTCGAGGGCCGCAATATCCTCGGGGAACGCCGCTTTGTCCTCGACAATCAGAGCCCCTGATTGCTGACCACCCGTGGAACCGCAAAACCCCGCTGCGGCGGGGTTTTGTGTTTTGGCATTTCATCCGATCGCTTGACGGCGATCGGATGAATTGCGAGGCTACAATGTGGCCAAACAGGAGGGTTGTGTGAAAGCTCTGTTCTTCGAAGAACACGGCGGGACGGAAAAACTCATTTTCGGCGAGCGACCCTTGCCCGAACCGGGGCGGAGACAGGTGCGAGTGCGGTTGAAAACTGCCGCACTCAACCATCTCGATCTTTTCGTTCTCCACGGGATGCCGGGAATTCCGATCGGGTTGCCCCACATCGGGGGCGCCGACGGCTGTGGGATCGTGGACGCGGTCGGGCCGGAGGCCGAGGGCGTCGACCTCGGCTCCGAGGTGATTTTCGACCCGGGCCTGTCGTGTGGGCGGTGTGAGTTCTGTCTCGCGGGCGAGCAAAGCCTGTGCGTCTCGTTCGGAGTTCTGGGAGAGCACACGGACGGAACATTCTGTGAAGCGGTGGTGGTAGCCGCTGACGCCCTCTCTTCACGTCCGAGCCATCTGTCGTGGGAGGAGTCGGCTGCCCTCGGGCTGGCGCATCTGACGGCGTGGAGGATGCTGGTGAAACGGGGCCGGCTCAGACCCGGCGAAACTGTGTTGATTCACGGCATCGGAGGCGGTGTTTCGATGGCCTGTCTGCAGTTCGCCAAAATGGTGGGCGCACGCACGATCGTGACCTCGAGGTCCGAGGAAAAGCTCAGCCGAGCGGCCGATCTCGGTGCTGACGAGGCCATTCCGGCAGGAGATCGGGTCGCTCGGACGGTGCGTAGCCTGACCGATGGACGGGGAGCCGACATAGTGGTTGATTCGGTTGGGGAGGCAACCTGGATGCAGTCTCTGAAAGCTGCCGCCAAGGGAGGACGGATCGTCACCTGTGGCGCGACGTCCGGGCCCAATCCCAAAGAAGAGATCCGGCTCGTATTCTGGAACCAGCTCAGCATCATCGGCTCCACCATGGGCTCCCGTTCGGATTGGCGGGAGATGGTGGCCGCTGTCAACCAGCACGGATTGAAACCGGTGATCGACACCGTGCTGCCGCTGAGCGATGGGCGAGCGGCATATGAGCGCATGGAAGAGGCTGGCCAGTTTGCTAAGATCGTGCTGTCCATCGATGGCTGAAGCGATGGCCCAGGGTGGCCGGCTCACCAAATTTCTCCGATACGACACCTCGGATGACTGAAGCCATGGACACGCCGACGACCGACCATCTCCAACCGACGGTACTTGCGCGTCCCGAACATCGGATTTCCCGCGGGAGCTTGTCGTCGGAGGCGCTCAAGGTTCTCTACAGGCTCCACAGGTCGGGGTACGCCGCGTATCTGGTCGGCGGCAGCGTGCGTGATCTCCTGCTCGACAAAAGGCCCAAGGATTTCGATGTCGCCACCAATGCGCGGCCGCAGGAGATCAGGCGACTGTTCCGCAACTCCCGCATCATCGGCCGAAGGTTCCGCCTCGTGCACGTGTATTTCCGTGGAGGGATCGTGGAGGTGGCAACGTTCCGTGCGAACCCGGAACCGCCCGAGTCCCCGAACGATTGGGAGGAGGCAGAGGCCGAGGAAGCGGAGGCGCACTCGGCGACGGAACGACCCCAGCCCGAAACTTCGAAGGTGGTCTATGGCTCGCCCGCCGAGGATGCCCGCCGCCGTGATTTCACCGTCAACGCGTTGTTCTACAATATCGCGGACTTTTCGGTCATCGATCACGTGAACGGAATCGGGGACCTCGAGCGCGGGATCATCCGGGCGATTGGTGATCCTGACCAACGGTTCATCGAAGATCCTGTAAGAATGATGCGAGCCCTCGAGTACAGCGTCAGGTTGGGCTTCGAAATCGAACCCGGCACCAAGGAGGCGATCGAGGCCCAGAAATACCTGATCGCGGAAGCCTCGGCTCCGCGCCTGACGTACGAACTCCTGGAATCTCTCCGCTCGGGTTGTGCCGCAGGAATTCACCAGGCGTGGCGGCGTGCCGGCGTGTTCCCGCTCGCGTTTCCGGATATTCCGATCGATACCGACGAGAGCATGCGCGTCCTCGAAATGCTCGACGAAGAGATCGGATCAGGCCGTGAGTTCGCGGATCCGAGTCTGATAGGGAGTTTCTTCCTCGGTCGGTTTCTCGCGATCGCAGAGGAGGAAACCTCGGAAACTGGCCGGGTCGACAACCCGCAGGTCCTCGGGCGGCTCAGGGAATCACTCGAGCCCGCGACGACCAGCATGCATTTGTCGAACCAGACCCTGCATCTTCTTCACCAGGGGCTGTTCGCACTGACCAAGATGCGAAGGCCGCCTGAACGCGGTCGGCAAGTGCTCAAGCTTGCCAGGCAGGACTACTTTCAGGTGGCATGGGACCTTTACGGAATCGCGGTCGCGCTCGGCTATATCTCGCCCGAAGCGCATCAGGGGTGGCAGCGGGCGCTTCGCAAGGTCCGTTCGAAGGACCGGACGGAGGATGCACGAGAGGAGGCGCGGGCTCGGTCCCGACCTCGTGGACGACGCCCGCGGCGAAGGCGGCGAAAGTGAGCGCGGAGAATAGTGACCGGGATCGCGCCGCCCGCAGAGCCGAGGAGCTGCGTGAGATCCTGCGGCACCACGATCGCCGTTACTACGTTCTGGCCGATCCGGAGATCTCGGACTACGAATACGATCAACTCTTTGCCGAGCTGGTGCAGCTCGAGGAGGATTTTCCCGACCTGTTGACGCCGACATCGCCGACCCAGAGAGTCGGGGGCGAACCGTTGTCGGGACTCGAGCAGGTGGCCCACGCCATTCCCATGCTCTCGCTCGACAACACCTATTCGCGCGAGGAACTACACACGTGGTACGCGCGGCTCTGCCGCGAGCTCGGACGAGAGCCCGACAGCCTGGCCGCCGAGCTCAAGATCGATGGCGTCTCGATCTCGCTGATCTATGTGGACGGAAAGCTCGAGCGGGCCGTGACACGGGGAGACGGCACCCTCGGTGATGACGTGACGACCAATGCACGCACCATTCGCCAGCTTCCGCTCGAGGTGAATGGCCTTCCGAACCTGGTTGAAGTTCGAGGTGAAGTGTACCTGGCGCGCAGCGTCTTCTCCGAGCTGAACAGCGACCGACACCGGGAAGGGAAACAAGAGTTCGCCAATCCGCGCAACGCCGCGGCGGGCGCCATCCGGCTGCTCGATCCACGGGAGGCATCGAGGCGGCGCCTCGGCCTGTGGTGCTACCAGGTCGCGAGAGCGGAAGGGTACGAAGAGGACAGCCACATCGCCACGCTCGAATGGCTGAACGGTCTGGGCTTCCCGACTAGCCCGGGTCTCGAGCGATGCGCCGGGCTTGGCGAGGTCGAGGCATATATCGATCGTTGGCAGGAAGATCGACATGACCTCGACTACGAAACTGACGGGATCGTCATCAAGGTTGACAGCGCCTCGGAAAGGGAGGCTCTTGGCAGTACGTCGCGGTCTGTGCGGTGGGCGGTGGCCTACAAGTTTCCGCCCGAGGGCCGTACGACAAAGCTTCTCGACGTGGTCGTCCAGGTCGGCCGCACAGGTGTCCTGACTCCGGTAGCGGTGCTCGAGCCGGTCGAGATCGCCGGCTCGACAGTCTCGCGAGCCACCCTTCATAACTTCGATGAGGTCATGCGACTGGATGTGCGGATGGGCGACACCGTGTGGGTGACCAAAGGCGGCGAGGTGATTCCGAAGGTGGTGGGCGTGGTCACCTCCGAGCGACCCCCCGGGGCGCGACCGTGTATCCCTCCCGAGACATGCCCATCGTGCGGGACTCCGGTAGAGCGCGAGGGGGAAGAGGTCGCGCTACGTTGCCCGAATCCGGAGTGCCCCGCGGTGGTGGGTGCGAGGCTTCGTCATTTTGTTGCGCGCGGGGCGATGGAGGTGGAGGGCCTCGGAGGGAGATTGCTCGAGCAGTTGGTCGAAGCGGGTATGGTGACCGACGAGGCCTCGCTCTGGGACCTGGATGCCGAGTCCCTGGCGGAGCTGCCCGGCTGGGGCGTCTTGTCTGCGACAAAATTGGTGAGCGAACTCGAAGAGGTGCGAGCGCGGCCGCTTCATCGGCTGATCTTCGCGCTCGGAATTCCGCACGTCGGTGAGCGCGCCGCCAAGCTCCTGGCACGGCGATTCGGCAACCTGGGAGCTCTCTCGGTAGCCTCACCCGAGACGCTCGAGCAAATCGATGGAATCGGGCCTGTGATCGCCACCGCGGTGACGGAGTGGTTCGCCGACGAATCCCGACGGGAGCTCTTGGAAAGGTTGGGGGAGCGGGGAATCAATCCGCACGAGGTCGTGGATGAAGTGTCCGGCAGTGTCCCTCTCGAAGGCCAAACCTTCGTTTTGACCGGCACGTTGAGTCGGCCGAGACGCGAGCTCAAGCAAGAGCTCGAGCGGCTTGGCGCCAAAGTCGCCGGCTCGGTGTCGGGTAAGACGACGTTCGTTGTGGCCGGGGATAACGCCGGTAGCAAGTTGACCAGAGCGCGCGAGCTCGGTGTGACGGTCATCGACGAGTCAGAGCTCGAGAAGATGTTGGATTCATAGGGAGCGATTGGAATGCCACCGGTGATTTTCCTTGTCGACGACGACGATGGTTCACGCGATGCCATGACCCGGACTCTGGAGCGCGTGGGTTACGACCTGCGGTCCTTCGACTCGGCGGAGGCTGCGCTCGAAAAACTCGGGGAAGGCGAGGAGGTGGACGCAATTGTCTCGGATGTCCGCATGCCCGGCATGGACGGCTACGATTTCCTGCGCGCCGTCCGTGCGGAACACCCTAACCTCCCGTTCCTGCTCGTCACGGCCTATGCAGATGTCGAGGACGCGGTGTCGGCACTTCAGGAGGGAGCTGATGACTACCTCACGAAACCGGTGAAGGTCCAGGAGCTGCGGCAGCGCGTTCAGCTGCAGCTTGAACGGCGGGTTCTGTCGGATGAGAATCGCAGGCTGCGCCAACGTCTCGAGAAGAGCTTCGGTTTCGAGGGCATCGTCGGCCGCTCGACGGCGATGGAGGAGCTGCTCGAACGCCTGCGAGTTGTCGCGCCGACCCGATCGACCGTTCTCATCGTCGGCGAGTCCGGCACAGGCAAGGAGCTGGTTGCGAATGCCCTTCATCAAAACTCTCCTCGCGCTCAGGGGCCCTTCGTGGCGATCAACTGCGGGGCCATACCGGGTGAGATACTCGAATCAGAGCTCTTTGGCCACGAAAAGGGTGCCTTCACCGGAGCCCACCAGCGCCGTATCGGGCTGATCGAGCGTGCTTCTGGAGGGACTCTGTTCCTCGACGAGATCTCGGAGCTGTCGGCCGACCTGCAGGTCAAGCTTCTGCGAGTGCTCGAGGAGAAACACATCATGAGAGTCGGAGGGTCGACCCAGATACCGGTCGACTTCCGGCTTGTTGCCGCGACCAACCGGGATCTCGCCCAATGGGTCGAGAACGGGCGGTTCCGACAGGACCTCTTTTACCGGCTCAAGGTGGTCGAGCTCTTCATTCCACCGTTGCGCGAGAGGATTGAGGACATCCCGCTCTTTGTTCAGCACTTCCTGGAACACTTCAACCGGGAAATGGACCGCGACGTCGGCGGTGTGCACCCGACGGTGCTGGCCGCGCTCAAAAGACAGCCGTGGCCCGGAAACGTCCGCGAGCTTCGAAACCTCATCGAGTCGATGGTCCTGTTCGCGAGTTCTGGCGAGATTGTCCTCGAGGATCTCCCGAACGAGTACCGGGCTTCAGGTCAGGCGATGGTAATGGAGGAAAAGGCCGAATGGCGGCCACGTTCCATGGCCGAGATCGAAAAAGAAGCGATTCTGCGAACAGTCGAGCACACGGGCGGCCATCGAGCGCGGGCTGCCGATATTCTCGAAATCGGTCTCCGCACCCTGCAGCGCAAGCTGAAAGAGTATGGCGAGATCGCGCCGCGAGGTGACGAGGAAAGTGGAGGCGAAAGCTAGCGATCTCGAATGAGGATTTCGGAATGAGGAATTCGGAATTCCCGCCCTCCCACCTCAGATTCTTCAGGAATTCCCTTTCTCAGAAATCCGTGAGGCGGGCGATCCCGCCCAATTCGCGGATTTCTGAGGGTGGGTGGGTGGTCGGCAGGGTGATAAAATCGAGGGACTGGAAAGGAGTTCGCGATGGAAATTCCCGGTCAGGTGTCTCTGTATTGCCCACTGATCGATGCCAAAGGAACTGCCGGGACACTCGTGTCCGTCAACCAAGACGGCTACTATCACGTCGAGGTAACCATCAAAGGCAAAATCCACGTGATGTTTCTGCCAATCGCGCACACGGCTCTGTATTTCAGTGATCCCGAACCCGAGCCGGAAGAAGGATTCGAGATCGAGCGCTGAGCTTTTCCTGATCCAGGCGAGGAGCGAATAACCTCGGTGTCCGCGCTGTTATAGAAGCGTGGTGAGGAAAGCTGAGGGGGATCGCGGAGAGACGGCATGGGTCGAGGTGCTCGATCACCTCGGCGAAGCTGTCATCGTTCTCGATGAGCAGCGTACGCTCCGCCACGTGAACCACGCAGCACGACGCCTTCTGGGGTACGAGAAGGACCAGAAGATTGGCGGCCGCTGCAAGCTCACTACACGCGGCGTCGACTGTGAGAATGCCTGCCCGCTGACCTTTGCGCTCGAACACGATCTCGACCGGGTGGAAGATTTCGCCACTGCATACACGGCGGCCGACGGGCGCTCCGTATCCCTCAGCGTCACGGTGATCCCGTTTGTCGGCGAGTCGGGCGAATTCAAGGGGGCGGTGGAAATCCTGCGGCCCACCGAGCCGCGATCTGGTTTCTTCCTGTCCGGCACTTCGACCGTGTCCGAGACACTCCGTGAGCGGGTTTCGACATTGGCCAGGGCCGGTGGCGATGTCTGCCTTGTAGGTGAGCCGACCGTATGCTTGGACGTCGCCCGCGCCCTCCACCGATTCTCCGGCCTGCCGGAAGAGCTTTTCCTGGTGTGGGAGGGGAGCTGGAGTCAGATCAATCCGTGGCCGGCCGGTACGGTCTATTCGTACGAAGAAGGGGCTGACTGTACGACCGAATTGGATCGACCCGAGGGTTGGCGGATTGTGAGAGGAAGTCCAGAATCTCCGGGTCAGTCGACCTTCGAAATCCTCGTGCTGCCGGCCGCCAGCGAACTCGAGGAAGATCTTTCACGGATCATCGTCAGCTGGATCGAGGAGCTCGCACCCAGGGCAACGGTGGCCCCGGGCGCGCTGGAGACACTGGTGCGGGTCGCAAGGGATCGTGGATTCAGCGACCTCGGAGGTGTGCTTTCGACTGCCCTGGCGGTGGCTGGCGAGCACGTCGACGAGAGTCATCTCCCGGTCGACGGTTACCGAACCGCCTTCATCGACGAGCTGCTACAGGCGCCCAAGCCCCTTGCCGAACTCGAGAAACGGCTCCTCCGAGAGGTCTTGGAACGCTGCGATTGGCGAATGCAGGAGGCGGCTGACCGGGTCGGTGTCTCGCGCGTCACTCTGTGGCGGAAGATGAAGGACCTCGGCATCGAGAAGAATTCATAATTCTGCATTCTCAATATCCAATATTCGCGTTCCACCCTTAAGGCGGCGCCGAAATTCAAAATTGAGAATCCTAGGATTTCACTCCTCTGGTTCAGAGGTGAAGCGATAGCCGACTCCGCGCACCGTGTGAAAGTGGCGCGGATGGCGTGGATCTTCCTCGAAGTGCTTTCGCAAGCGGTGGACGAAAGTATCGAGGGTGCGCGTCGAGGTATCGAAGGTGTAGCCCCAGACCCTTTCAAGCAGCTCGCCGCGGGTCAGGACGCGACCGTCATTTTCCGAAAAGAAGCGGACCAGCATGACCTCGCGCTCGGTGAGCGCGACGGTGCCCTCCGGTGTGCTGGCCCGCATCGTGTTCAAATCGACCTTGCTGTCTCCGAACTGGACCACCGGGCCGGTCCGCGCCGGCGTCTGCGACCACTCGGCCCGGCGCATGATACCCCGGACCCTGAGGACGAGCTCTTCGACCAGAAACGGCTTGGTCAGATAATCGTCCGCACCCAATTGGAGACCGAGGATGCGGTCAGCGTCGCTGCCGCGTGCAGTCAGGAAGAGAATCGGGATGAGATTTCCTTCATTTCTCAGGTTTCGGCAAACTTCGAAACCGTCGATACCAGGCAGCATGATGTCGAGGATGAGCATTTCGTAGTCGGCGGTCGGTTCGGCGAGTGCCTCGAGGGCGTGTTCCCCGGTACCAACGTGACGGACGGCGAAATCCTCCAGCTCGAGGTTGCGGCAGAGACCGTCGGCGAGCGGCTCGTCGTCTTCGCAGACGAGTAGCCGAATCGGTTCCGGGGTGGATTGAGATTCGTTCACTCCTTCTATTGTACCGCCCCATAGCAGTCGACCACGGGGTAGGAGTTCCGAGTCACATAGCCGAGCAGGGTAGTTCTTCAGAGCCAGGGACTTGCGTGTTACAATCCGCGGTCGATTCGAGCCGGCTCGGTTCAGGGATCGTGATTGTCCGAGCGGGTCAGGAGGTGGGTATGCGCCATAACGCCTTGTGGATATTCGTTGGTTTCGTGATCTGCGCGACGGTGCCGGGTTTCGCCGGCGACATCGGCTTTCTGGACGCGGAACGAGCAGTTGGAACGGTCAAGGAAGGACAGCAGCAGCTGCAGGCATTGGAAACGTGGGCGGTTCCGGAACGCCAGCGGCTTGAAGGGATGCGGAACCGCGTTACCGAGCTCACTCAGCAGCTCGCAAACCAACGTACGGTCGCCTCTGCTGACGTGATTCGTCAGACCGAGAACGAGCTCTTGAAGGCGCAGCGCGAGTTCGAGGATGCTGGTCGGAAGTTCAACCGCGATCTTGAGAACAAGCAGAACGAGTTCCTCGCTCAGGTGGCGACTCGGGTTGGTAGCATCGCGAGCGAGTACGCGGCAGCGAACGGGCTCGATGCGGTGTTTGTCCTCAAGGCGCAGCCGTTGGTTTATGTGGCTGAAGGTGCAGACATCACGGATACCGTGATCAGGCTGTACGACGAAAAGTATCCGGTCGACTGACTCCGAACCCGGGAGCTCATCGGCCGCCGGCCCCTGGAAGCTATACTCGGCCGGCGATGGAACGTACCTGGAAGCTGATCGCGGCGTTGCTTGGAGCATTGTCATGCGCCGCCTCTGCCGTAGCCGGCGAATCTGCGGTCAGTGTGATCGAGAATGCCGTTCCGACCACGATCGAGGCGGGGTCCGAAATCTCCGTGCGGCTTGTCGTCGCCAACGATGGATCGATTCCATGGGCACCGGACGAGGGATATGCGCTGTCGTACCACTGGTCGGATCTCGAGGGCGAGATTGTGGTATGGGACGGTCGTCGGAGCCCATTTCCCGACGTCGTCGCTCCCGGTTCCGGGGTCGAGCTGATTGCCGTCCTCGAAGCTCCTCGTGTTCCCGGGGAGTACCTGCTGCAGTGGGATGTCGTTCAAGAAGGCGTTCGTTGGCTGTCGGGAGGTGGTGCGCCGCAACCCGATCAGGTGCGCGTTTCAGTGTATTCCGGTCACGCTTTCGAGCTTCTCCATGGGGCGGTTCCGCGGATCATGATGACGGACTCGGTTGTGGACGTCGAGCTGGTTCTCCGCAACCAGGGCAAGCGCACGTGGCTTCCTGACGGGCGGTTTGCGGCCTCCTACCACTGGCTCGGCCGCGACGAGACGAGTCCGCGTCCGGACGGGCAGAACCCGGCCTGGGAAGGGAGACGAACCTCCTTCCCGTTCGCCGTCGGGACCGGCGAAACCGTCGCGCTCGAGATGAGCGTCGAGGGACCGCGTAGGCCGGGACTGTGGAAGCTCCAGTGGGACCTGGTGGAGGAAGGCGTCTGCTGGTTTTCGGATCGCCTCGCGGAACCGCCACCAGCCGAAACGGTGCTCGTGATTCCGGACCCCGCCAGGCACGGATCCTGGTGGTCGCTCCTCGTGCTCGGTGCCGCCGCGACGGCGGTTTCGGTCTTCAAGCTCGGGAGGCCGCACCTGTTAATTGGTTTGTTTGCCGCCGGAGATCTCCTGTGGTGCGCGGGCGCGCTGTCGATCAAACAGGGATTCGTGCTCGCCGAAAAGGGAGACTCTCCTTCCACATCGGGCTGGCTGCTGATCGTCGGCGGTGCCGCAGCTCTCGGCTTGCTCACGTTCGTGCTGCCGGAGCGATTTCGCGGATGGGCGCGCTGGGTGATGGTCGCAGGCGTAACTCTGCTGCTGTGGGCGGACTCGGTTTACCTGCGCTTCTTCGGCGATCTGCCGGCTGCATCAGCCCTCTCAGGTATCGGACAACTGAAGCAGACCGGCGCGAGCATCCGCGAGATGGTCATGCTTCGCGACCTCTGGCTATGGCTCGACCTGTTGCCGGGTTTGGTGTTGATTCTGATTGCCATCCGCCTGCGAAGGGTGATCGGACCGCGGCCCTCCCAAGCTGCGGCCGCCGCCCTGGGCGTGATGGTCGTTGCAGGCTGTCTCGCCGGCGCCCGTCTCTCCCTGACGCAACCAACCCTCATCGGACAGGTATTTCGGAGAACGGCGGTGGCCCAGGAGATTGGCGTGCTCAACCTGCACCTGGTGGACGGTGCCGGATCGATGGCAAGGAGAGTCTTCGAAACTGAGCTCGATCCCGACAAAATTGACGAGATCACAACCTGGTTTCGAGAAACAGCGTCGCAGCGTGCCGGCACGGAGCCACTGTTCGCGGTGGCCGAGGGAGCCAGCCTCGTCATGCTGCAGGTCGAGAGCCTGCAGACCTTTGTGATCGGCCTCGAGATCGATGGTCAGGAGGTGACACCGTTCCTCAACCGCTGGGCAGAGGACGGGCTGTGGTTTTCAAACGTGACCGACCAGACGGGCCAGGGGAGGTCGTCGGACTCGGAGCTCATGACGCAGGCGTCGCTGCTGCCGATGGAAGGGGGAGCGGCAGCGTTTCGCTTCGCGGCCAACGATTTTACGAGCCTGGCAGATGTCCTATCCAGGCACGGCTACGACACGTTGTCAGCGGTCCCTTTCGAAGGCGCGTTCTGGAACAGGCGCCAGACGCACGCCGCCTACGGATATCGGCGGAGCTATTTCGCCGAGGATTTTGTAGCCGGAGAGACGGTTGGCTGGGGACTCTCGGACAGGGCGTTTCTCGAGCAGGTGGTGAAAAAACTGGTTGCGGCAAACCGGCCGTTCGCGGCCTACCTCCTGACGCTGTCACTGCACCACCCGTTCGAAGGGTTTCCTCCGCAACTCGACACGCTCGATGTAGGGAAATGGGACGGCACGGCTTTCGGGAATTTCCTGCACACCATGCATTTCTTTGATTCTTCACTGGCCTCCTTCGTCGCCGCACTCGATCGAGAAGGACTTGCCGGCAACACTGTCATCGCTGTGTGGGGGGACCACGACGCCGGTTTCCCCTGGACTGAAGAGACCGCTTCGGCGATGGGCGCGCCGCACGATACCGTCGGGTGGTACCTGAGCCAGGAGGTGCCGCTCTTCATCATGGTGCCCGGCGTGGAGTGGCCGAGCGCGGAAAGGGTGGTGCCCGCGGGCCACATCGATGTCGCGCCGACCCTGCTCGCCCTGCTCGGAGTCGATCCTGCGCCATACCCATTCCTCGGGCGTAATCTCCTTGGCGACCATGGTGACCGACCGGTTGTCGGGGAGTACGGCTGCTGGCGGGACTCAAAGCGTCTCTTCCTTCAGGGAGATGGCGCGTTGGACGACGGCACCTGCATCGAGCTGGCAACTATGAATGAAGTGCCGAACACCGAGTGTCGAGCGGGATATGAATCGGCGATCCGAACCGAGGAGATGTCAGCGCTCATACTGGAGCACGACCTGCAGCGCGTTGTTCACGAGGCACTGCTCGCGACGATGGGACCCGGCCGATGAGCGGTGTCATCGAAGACGGAGGCGGTGGGGCACTCGATTCACTGCTTCTGTATAGGTTTCCGAGGAAGTGGCTCGACCTTGTTGCCACCGTCACAACAGCGCTGCTTGTGTTCGCCTCGAGATTCGTCTACCTCGCCGACGGCCCGTGGGAGTGGGACGAGACGCTCTTCGCCCGCGGCATTTTACATTTTGAACTCGCGGCCCACTTCCCTCATCCCCCCGGTTTCCCCGGTTGGCTCGCCATCGGCCATCTCCTGA
>JAJDNM010000134.1 GCA_022340665.1 Acidobacteriota bacterium
GCCCGCACGGCTCACCGCAGTTGATGTCTTCCGGGGGATGACGATCGTCGCGATGATCCTGGTCAACAACCCCGGCGACTGGGCGACGATCTACTGGCCGCTGAAGCACGCCGAATGGCACGGGTGTACGCCGACCGACCTCATTTTCCCGTTCTTTCTCTTAATCGTCGGGGTGGCGATCGTCCTGGCTCTGGGGCGCCGCATCGACGCCGGTGTTCCGAGGCGACCGCTGGTCATCAAGGTGATCAAGCGATCGATCAACATATTGGCGCTGGGCCTCTTGCTCAACGGCTATCCCTTCGGCCTTTTCGGTCCACGCGGCTTCGCCGAGCTCCTCGATACATGGCGCATCCCGGGTGTGCTGCAGCGGATCGCGATCTGTTACCTGGTCGTCTCGCTGCTAGTTCTCTTCTGCAGGGTCCGGATCCTGAAGATCCTGACCGTGGTCTTCCTCGTCGGGTACTGGGCACTCATGACCCTGGTGCCGGTGCCGGGCGTCGGGCAGCCGAACATCGACGAGCCCGGCGGGCATCTGTCGGGATGGATCGATCGCGAGGTTTTCGGCGACCACGTTTGGCGGGTGTCGAGGGTCTACGATCCGGAAGGCCTGCTGAGCACGATACCGGCGGTCGCGACGACTCTCTTCGGGGTCTTCGCAGGGTTGCTGCTGGTGGCGAAAATCGATCCCGTTGAAAAAGTGGCCCGGCTCCTCGTATCGGGTAGCCTGCTGGCCTGCGCCGGCTACGTGTGGAGCTGGGTCTTTCCGATCAACAAGGCGATCTGGACCAGTTCGTACGCGGTGTTCACCGCGGGGTTGGCCTTCAGCTGTCTCGGCCTCTGCCTCTGGTTCTTCGACTTCCATGACCATCCGAAAACTGCCAGGTTCTTCACCGTCTATGGCGTGAATGCGATCGCACTGTTCGTTGGCAGCGGGGTGCTCGCCCGAACACTGGCCTACGTCCGGCTTGGCGATGTGTCGCTGAAGGAGCAGATTTACAGCAATTTCTTTGCCTCGTGGTTGCCGCCTTACGAGGCGTCGCTGGCCTACGCCGTGACCTGGATTGCCGGCTGGTTCCTGGTACTCTCCTGGATGTATCGCCGGAAGATCTTCATCAAGGTGTGAGTAGAAACCGTAGATCCGGGCTTGAATCCGAGATAGTCAACGGAGGTCTGTTGTGAGTCAGACGATCGCGAAAGACGCAGTTGTGGGAATCGATTATCGACTCACGATTGCCGATGGAACCGAGGTGGACTCGACTGCCGACCGGGGACCCATGGAGTATCTCCATGGCCACGAGAACATCGTTCCCGGCCTCGAGAAGCGGCTCGAGGGCCACGAGGTGGGAGATGCTCTGGATGTCACCATCAAGCCCGAGGAGGGCTACGGCATTCACGACCCGGAGCGGGTGATCGAGGTGACGCCGGGTCAACTCGGCTTCGAGCCCGAGGTGGGCGCCGTGGTGTCGGCGAAGCTTCCGGATGGTCGCGAGCAACACCTGATGATCGCCGAGGTCGAAGACGAGAAGGTCACGCTGGACGGCAACCATCCACTGGCCGGGCAGACCCTGCGTTTCGAGGTGTCGGTGGCAACGATTCGCGAAGCCACGGACGAGGAGAAGAAAAACGGCCGGGTGGGGTGACCGGCAAATGAAATATTTCGAATTTCGGATTTCGAATTTCGGATTTCCGCCAACATACCCTTGCGTGAACGCGAAGCAGCTGTAGGGGCGCCATACATGGCGCTCTTGGCAGTTCCTGCTGGTGTCACCGACCACGCCGAAATACCGCAACCTATCTGGAGAACTGGGCCCAGGGGTTAGAATAACCACCATGGCCGACCTGCTCGTTCGCGATGTCGATGTCCTTCGGTGCGAGGAAAACCGATCTGAGCTGCTCCGGAACCACGACATTCTGATTCGCGGTAACCGGATCGAGTCGGTGGCACCGACCGGGCAATCGGACAAGATGGAAGTTGACGAGGCCATCGAAGGATTCGGTCTCCTCGCCATCCCCGGCCTGATCAACACCCACGCTCACGTGCCGATGTGTTTGTTTCGTGGTCTGGCCGAAGACGTGGACATCGCCACCTGGTTCAACGAGTACATCTGGCCTCTCGAGTCGAATTTGACCGCAGATGACGTCTTCTGGGGCATGCAGCTCGGTCTAGCCGAGATGGTCCAAGCGGGTGTCACCACCGTGGCAGATCACTACTTCCACATGGATCGTGCGGTAGAGGCGGTGGATCGGGCCGGAACCAGAGCCGCTCTCGGATGGGCAGTCTTCGCCAGCCAGGGGAGAGAGGGTGTGGAGCGAACCGCGTCGTTCGCCGAGGAGTACGGTGGTGCCGCCTCGGGTCGGGTGACGACCTGGCTCGCCCCACACGCACCCTACACCTGCGACGACAAGTTCCTGGCGGCGACTGCACGCGAGGCCGAGAGACTCGGCCTGGGCATCCACATCCACGCGGCCGAAACAGTCGAACAGACCAGGGCGAGCCTCGATGCGCATGGGAAAACGCCGATCCGGGTGTTGGCCGACTGCGGAGTTCTCGACCGGCCGACGATACTTGCGCATTGCTGCGGTGCTACACCGGAGGATATCGAGCTGATGGTCGAAAAACGCTGCGGCGTGGCGCACGCGCCAAAGAACTACCTCAAGCTGGCAATGGGTGCGGCGCCGGTACTGGAATTCCGCGAGGCCGGCATTCCGGTTGGCCTGGCGACTGATGGCCCGGTGTCGAACAACACACTCGACATCTTGGAGTCGTTGCGACTTACCGCGATGGTGCAGAAGCACGCCAGCGGAGATCCCCGAAGTCTGACCGTCGATGAGGCGTTGACAATCGCCTCCCGGGAGAGCGCCAGGGTCTGCGGCCTGCCGGACGAGATCGGCCACCTCGCCGCCGGGTTTCTCGCCGACATCGCTCTGGTGGATCTGAGCGGCGCCCACAATCAGCCGCCGCACGATCCGGCGGCAAACCTGGTGTACTCGGTACGGGCCTCGGATGTGCGGACTGTGATCTGCGACGGCAAGGTACTGATGCGTGATCGGGAACTCCTGACCCTGGACCTGGCGGAAATCTCGGCCAGGGTGGGTGAAAGCATGGCTCGACTGTCACGGCGTGTTCCCGAGTCGCGAATTCAGCTTTACAATCCGTAGGGAAACGGTAAACACATGCAGGTCGACTCCATTCCCACAAACGTCGACGAGATCCTGAGCGATCGCTTTCTTGGCCAGCAATTCCAGTGCACCTGCGGCGAGACACACGAGGTTGTTACGCGAGTGGCGATGATCGAACCGAACATGGCCGATCACGTTTCCGGCCTCCTGCCGGCGATTATTCCGGGTGAACGCATCCTGCTGGTTGCGGACCGCAACACGTGGACGGCAGCCGGCGAACGCCTCGCTGAAGCCCTGAGCGCCTCCCATTCGGTCGACTGTTGTCTCTTGCGCGACGACAGCTTCGGTCACATTCACGCATCAGTCGATCTCGTCGATCAGATCCTCTCAGCCTACCCTGACGAGTTCGACGGTTTCGCGGCGGTCGGCAGCGGCACTGTCAACGACCTCACCCGGGCTGCGGCTCACCGGCGGCAGCGCCCGTACTTCGTCTTCGCGACGGCCGCTTCGATGAACGGCTACACCTCGGCGATCGTCGCTCTGCTCGAAAACGGGCTCAAGACGACCCGGACCGCGACGCCCCCGGTTGCGGTTTTCGCGGACCCCCTGGTGCTGGCGGAGGCGCCGGCGGAGTTGACGCTGGCCGGACTCGGCGACCTGGTCTCCAAGCCGTACTGCGGTTGCGACTGGAAGATCGCCTCGCTGATCAAGGGGGAGCCGTACTGTGACGCTCCGGAACAGCTGCTCTCGGAGTCGTTCGGACGCGGGCTCGACGTCTTCCCGTGGCTCGCCGCTCGTGACCCGGAGGCGATCGAGTCGCTCTTTCGCCTCCTGCTGGTCTCTGGCCTCTCGATGGCGATCAGCGGCACATCGAGCCCGGCGTCCGGGGCTGAACACCTGCTGTCGCACTTCTGGGACATGACGCGGCTGAGGGACGGTGGACGTCTCAATCTCCACGGCGCCCAGGTGGGGGTTGGATCCCTGGTCATCGATACGCTCTACCGCGAGATCTACGCGTCCGATTTCGCTTCGGTCGATTTCAAGCCCAACCCGAACCTGATCGCAGCGCGACGGGAGATCGAGAACGACTTCGGGAGTCTCGCGGAGGCGGTCTGGCCGCAGTGGGAGGCGAAGCTGGCGGCGCGGACCGAGTGCGACCTGGAACAGCTATGCGCAGAGGAAAGCACCATCAAGGAGGAGATCGAACGCACCCTGGCGGTTGGTGCGAGGGTGCGGAAGGTGCTCGCTTCGGCCGGGGCGCCGACTGAGGCGGATGATCTCGGGATCTCGAACGACGAGCTCGTGTTGGCCGTACGTCACGGGAGAAAAATCAGGAATCGCTACACCGCGCTCGACGTTGCGGCCGAGATCGGGATCCTGGATGCCTTTGCGGATCGCCTCGGCGGTCAAGGGCTTCGATGACCCGCGAGGCGCTGCTGTCCGCGATGAAATCTGCCATCCGGGAGGTCGAGCGTTGGCCCGAATACGAGGTCACTATCTTCCATCACAACGACGCCGACGGGCTGAGCTCGGGGGCCATCCTGACTCGCGCCTTCGAGCGGGCGGGATTCGAGATCAGAAGGATTTGCCTCGAGAAGCCATATCCGGCGGTGCTGGAGCGCGTTTTCGAACAGTCGGGAAGCCTGCTCGTCTTCACCGATTTCGCCGGTCGCATCGCGCCGCTGATCTCGGACCTCAATCATGGGCGAAACCTGGTGCTGATCCTCGACCACCACAAAGCGGTGGCCGCAACCGACGATCGGGTGCATCTCCTCGATCCGGAGCTTTTCGGTCTGCGCGGCGACCGTGAGATCACCGCCTCGACGACCTGTTATCTCTTCGCCCGTACCTTGCACCCGGAGAATTTGGACCTCGCGCGGCTTGCCACCATCGGCGCTGTGGGTGACCGATTCTTCGTCGACGGCCGGTTGGCCGGCCCGAACAGGGACGCCGCGCTCGAGGCCCAGCGGCAGGGGACCATCGCGATCGACCTGACCGAGGGAGGTGAACGGTACACCGTGACCACCTCCCGTGGCCCGGTCGACTGTTCCCGCTTCGCGCGCTCGCTCGACACCCTGGGTGGGGCCGGTTACCAGCGCCGGGGTCCCGAGACCGGCATCGGTGTATGTCTCGACGGGCCGACGGAGGCGTCGGACAGGGTGCTGAGCGACCTACAGGAGGTCCAGAGGAAAGCGTTCGAAGGCGAGATCGAGAGGATCCGGGAACATGGCTGGAGGGAGACGTCTCACGTGCGGTGGCTGCACGTCGGTGACCGGTTCGATCCGATGGGGGTGAAGATGATCGGCGCCTTCCTCGATACCATCAGGAACACCGACATGGCCGATCAGGATTGCTACCTGGCAGGGTTCCAGGACGTACCCAATCACATTCCCGGCATGGGCACCTTCGATTTCGACCAGGTGAAGGTGTCGATGCGGGTGGCCGATCCGATGGAGGATGCGATCAGGTCGGGAGAAGCTCTCGGGCTCGACATTCTCTTGCCTGAAGCGACGTCGAGGGTCGGAGGGTTCGCGGACGCCTGCCACAGCCTGACCGCGGCTACGACCGTGCCCGTCGGCCACGAAGAAGATCTGATCGAGGAGATCGAGAAGGTTTTGGGAGCCTGGAAGACAGAATTGGATCCCTTGCCGTGATATTGAATAGACGCGGAGGGAAAAGGAGCAGAGGAACAGAGGAGAAAGGGCGCAAGGGTCGGGGTGTGGCTTCGTGGAAATTGTATTCTCCTCTTCCCGTTTTCTCCTTTTCTCCTCTGTTTCTCCTTCGAACCTGAACCTCGTGTCTGCTGAAAAAGAGGAGAAATCGTATGGCGACCGGAACTGGATACGGAAAGACGATCCTGATTGGCGACCAGTTCGTGTTGCGGGGCGTTCCGGCAATCGTTTCGGCTTTACCGTTTGAAACCGAAGCGACTGTCGAGCTGATCGATGGCGAGGGCTGGACGCTCGAGGACAATCGGCACGAGGTTCCGGGCTACAAACAGAAAAAGAAGGCGCAACAGGCCGAGTCGATCGATCACATCCTCGAGGTCATGGGCATCGATGTTCGTCGGACGCCGATCAAGATCACCTACGGCGGTTCGTTGCTCGCGGGCAGCGGGGTCGGAGCCAGTGCGGCGAGCTGCGTGTCCCTGGCGAGAGCTCTCGACGCCACTTTCGATCTCGGACTGTCGATCGAGGAGATCAACCGATTCGGCTGGGAGGGCGAACTCGCCTACCATGGTGTGCCCTCCGGGATCGACAACACCGCTTCGACCTATGGCGGGCTTCTGGCCTACAGCGTTGAGGATGGAGAGGCCTCCTTCGAGCGCATCGAGGTCGAAAGGCCGTTCCGGATCGTGCTCGCCAACAGCGGCGTCACCGCCGACACCTCGACCCTCAACGACTTCGTTCTCGGGCTGAAAGATCACGACCCCGATCTCTTCGCCGAGCGTTGCCGGAGGATCACCGAACAATCGCTGGGAATGCGCAAGGCGCTGGAGGATTACGACCTCGAGACCGTCGGCCGGCTGATGACCGACAACCACGCCATACTCGTCGACATGGGTC
>JAJDNM010000135.1 GCA_022340665.1 Acidobacteriota bacterium
AGATCTACACCCACGTCGCGAGAGAACGACTTCGTCGGCTCTACGACGAGAAGCACCCGAGGGCATAGAAGGAATTAGGAATTAGGAATTAGGAATTAGGAATTGTGAATTCTGAATTAGGAATTCCCCACCACCCCCCCCTGGAACCCGGAAGCTCGGGCAAGTGGGCGGTTCTCCGAATTCCGAATTCCGAATTCCGAATTCGACTCTGGTCAATCTCAGTCTTCGCGATTCTGCTCGCAATCTTACCCTCGGTCTCGAGCGCAAAACTAGCGGTGTTCGTCGATGGTCGCGTGCTCAAGGTCGACGACGCCCGCCTCGAGGGTTCCGAGATCGTTCTCGATCTCAAGGGTGGAGGATCTCTTCGGGTGTCCGCTGTGCGCGTCGATCGTGTGATCGCCGACGAGGTCGAGGAACCCAGTGCCGAGCCGGAGTTCGGCGAGCCCGATTGTCCCCCTACCTGGAACGACCAGTCACTTCCGGATCACCTCGCCTTTCGTACGGCCATCACCGAGGCCTCACGTGCCGCCGATTTGGATCCCTGGCTGGTGGCCTCGATCGTTCAGGCCGAATCGGCCTTCGATCCACGGGCGGTGTCACGGGCGGGTGCATCCGGGCTGATGCAGCTGATGCCTTCGGCAGTGGCGGATCACCGGGTACGCGACGTCTTCGATCCGGAGGAAAACCTACGCGGAGGCACCGAGCACCTCAGGCTGATGCTCGACCGATTCAAATCGATTCCTCTCGCCCTCGCGGCCTACAACGCCGGCGCGAGCACCGTCGAGCGCTACGAGGGCATTCCTCCATACAAGGAGACTCGGGACTACGTCCGCCGGGTGATTGCGCTCTTCTGTCCGGAGGAGTGACAGCGCACGATGCTGGATGCTGGATGCTGGACGCTGGATGCTGGATGCTGGATGCTGGATGCTGGATGCTGGATTCAGCGAATCGATAGGCTCCCTCGCTGAATTGTCAAGGGCCTGCCACGGCGAAGCCGGGTGGGCGGGCGGATCGAGTATCCAGTATCGAGCATCCGGCATCGGGTGGGTGGCTGCTACACTTCGCCCGAGGAGAAGAATCATGGTGAAACACAGAGTCATGCTGATCGCGGTCGTGGTTCTGGCCGTGGTCGTCGTCACGGGTTGCGGAGACAAGGAGACGCCTGAGCAGAAGGTGAAACGCCTCCGCTATAACCATGAGATCTATCCGGCCGGCATGACTACCCTGTACGATGCCGAGGGGCAGCCGACCCTGCTGGTCGACCTCCAGGTGGCGAATCAGGGCTCCGAGGCACTCGAGAAGCTGACCGTGTTGGTGAAGATCGTCGACGCCACTGGCGCCGAAAAGATCTCCCGGCGCGTGACCCTCGACATGTCCGGCGTGCAGCCGGGCACCGGCGCGCGGGTCTCGGCTACCTTGCCTGGAGTCGAGCTCCTCGATGACGACCAGGCGACCGTCGAGCTCGAAACCAATCTGTCGCCGGAGGACCTGCACGGCCTCCCTGAGTATGCCGAAGTAGCCGGAACCAGTTGAGCCTCCTGGATGAAACCGCTGATTGGCGGCGCTTTTCAATTGGGGCGCACGAAAAGGGAGGGGATAAAACCCTCCCCTGCAGTAGGTCCCGTAGGGGCAGGGTTCAACCCCGCCCGCAAATCCAGGTTTTGAAAAAGGGTCAGTTGACTGGCCCAGGCGGCAGCTCTGTAAGCCCGAAACGCTCCATCAAGATGCCGCGGAGCTCTAAAAGCTCGGTGCTTTCAAAGATATCGGCGGCATCCGGAACGAGCCGATTCACGGCCTTACGGGTCGCTTCGATCAATCGAAGTCCCTCACATAACCGGAGGTCCGGGTCTTCTCTGAGCGTCTTGCGGGTCACGTCGAGCATGACCTCGCATCGCGCATCGGCTAGCGATCGGAATTCGTCGGTGGTCACTTCCGCCCCATCACTCACGTTCAACCGGAGAACCGAGCATGCTATTTCAAGATCCTGAAGGGTTTCTCGCCGAGATCGAAGAGATCGCAAACCTCGGTGCAACCGAGCTCATGGCCCATTGGAGGTCTCTCAGCTCCGGCCAGATCACAGAAAAGGCTCGTAACGATCTGGTGACCGCTGCAGATCTCGCGTCGGAAGAGGCGATCCTCCGTGCCGTTCGCGCACGCTTCCCCGACCACAGCATCCTCTCCGAGGAAGCGGGCAGTTCAACTCCTTCGACGGGCGCACCCACCTGGATCATTGATCCGCTCGATGGCACCACGAACTTCGTCCACGGCATCCCGCACTTCGCGATCTCGATCGGCGTCGCGATGGAGGGCCGCATCGATTTCGGCGTGATCCTGGACCCTCTCAAGAACGACGTATTTTCGGCGGCGCGCGGCGGTGGATCGAGATGGAACGGTACGCCGTGCCACGTCAGCGATCGAAAGGGGCTCGAAGGCGCGTTGCTTGCCACCGGCTTCCCGTTCAAGGCCCACCGCCTGCTCGATCCCTACCTCGACATCTTTCGGAAGACCTTCCTCAGATGCAAGGCGATTCGACGACCGGGGGCGGCTGCCCTCGACTTCGCCTACACCGCCTGCGGGCTCTTCGACGGCTTCTTCGAGTTCCAGCTCTCCGCGTGGGACATCGCCGCAGGTTCTATCCTCGTCGAGGAGGCGGGTGGATTGATCACCGACATGGATGGAGGCAACGACTACCTCGAATCCGGAAATGTCGTATGCGGGTCGCCCGGGGTTCACCGGGAGCTCCTCGAGATCGTGGCGGCACACCGCGACAGCTGGCAGGAAAGACTCTGATGTCTGATCTTCACTGCGTTTCAGTTGTGATCCCCCTGGTTCGATTCGCGCAACGATGTCTGGTTGGCCGCCATGTTCCCCACCCCCGCCAAATCGCGTTGACAATCCTTGGTAGGGTTATACTGCTCTGAAATGGACGAACGAGAGATCAGCCACGGCACGATGCGCGACAGAATTCAGGAGGCCGTTTCCTGGACGCGTTCGGAGGAGTACGAGGAAGCCATCGACGTCTTCGAGGAGTATCTTCCCGTGCTCTCTGCGGACGGAGACCTGCAGGACAAACGGTTTGCCGCCGCGGCATTCTCATACTACGGGCTCTGCGTGGCGATGGTTCGCCGCAGGTATGCGGAAGCCATCAAATACTGCAACATTTCGGTCAAGGCCAACTTCATGGACCCCGAGCATCGGACCAACCTGGCTCTCGTGTACCTCGAACGTGACGACCGCAAGAATGCGGTGAAAAACCTCGAGGCGGGCCTCCGCCTTCAGCCTTCGAACAAGCGCATCCACAAGATCTTCGCCGACATCGGACGTCGGAAACAGGTGATGTTTACGTTCCTCTCGCGCAATAATCCGCTCAACGTGTGGATCGGCAAGCTGCGCACCCCGAAGGCGCAGAACTGACCTCGCCATCATCGCAACCGGGTTGGCAAATCCCGATTCCGGAGAACACTTGCCAGCAGCCGGCCGGAGGTTTATCCTACCCGTTGTGAATTTGTTCACGTGATCCGTTCGCGTGACATCCGCCCGAGAATCCGACACGCCACCCCATGAGCAACGACTGCGGAGGTTTCCATGGATGAAAAACGAACCGTGATGGTTGACGGCAATGAGGCCACAGCCTCGGTCGCCCACCGAATCAATGACGTATGTGCAATCTACCCGATCACCCCGTCCTCGAACATGGGTGAGTTCGCTGACGAGTGGTCGGCTCAAGGCAAGACCAATATCTGGGGCGTGGTCCCTGATGTGATCGAGATGCAATCCGAGGGTGGAGCTTCGGCGGCGGTGCATGGCTCGCTCCAGGGCGGCGCCCTCACCACCACTTTCACCGCCTCTCAGGGGCTGCTCCTGATGATCCCGAGCATGTACAAGATCGCCGGCGAGCTGACCTCCGCGGTATTCCACGTCTCGGCACGGACCCTCGCCACTCACGCCCTGTCGATTTTCGGTGACCATTCGGACATCAACGCCGTCCGTCAGACCGGGTGGGCGCTGATCGCCTCCGGGTCGGTGCAGGAAGCGCACGACATGGCGTGCGTTGCGCAGATGGCAACCCTCGCCAGCCGTATCCCGTTCCTTCACTTCTTCGACGGTTTTAGAACCTCGCACGAGGTGTCAAAAATCGATTACCTCGAGGATGACGATCTACGGAACCTCATCAACGACGATCTGGTTCAGGCTCATCGCGACCGCGCCATGTCGCCGGACCGGCCGTTCATTCGCGGCACCTCGCAGAACCCGGACACCTTCTTCCAGGCCCGGGAGGCGATCAACCCCTTCTACGACGCCTGTGCCGGACACGTGGTCGATGCGATGAAGAGATTCGGCAAGCGGACCGGACGTGAGTACCAGCCCTTCGATTACATCGGAGACGCCGAGGCTGAACGAGTGGTCGTGATCATGGGTTCCGGCGCCGAAGCGGTGCACGAGATGGTCGAATGGCTCAACGCCAAGGGCGAAAAGGTGGGTGTGCTCAAGGTCCGTCTCTACCGCCCGTTCTCGGCGAGCCACTTTTTGCGTGCGCTGCCGAAAACCACCAGCAAGATCGCGGTCATGGACCGCACAAAGGAGCCGGGGTCGGTCGGCGAGCCGCTCTACATGGATGTGGTCACCGCTTTGGCCGAAGCCAAGGCCGTGGGCGCCAGCCCCTTCAACCAGGAGCCGGTGGTTGTCGGCGGCCGATACGGTTTGTCGTCGAAGGAGTTCAACGACACCATGGTCAGGTCGATCTACGACAATCTGGCCGCCGATCAGCCACGAAATCACTTCACCGTTGGCATCGTCGACGACGTAAGCCACACCTCGCTCGAAATGGACGACGACTTCACCATCGCAGGAGATGATGTCTTTCGCGGCCTCTTCTACGGCCTCGGATCGGACGGTACGGTCGGGGCAAACAAGAACTCGATCAAGATCATCGGAGACGAGACCGACAACTTCGCGCAGGGTTATTTCGTTTACGACTCGAAAAAGGCCGGTGCGGTGACTGTCTCCCACCTCCGGTTCGGACCGGATCCCATTCGCTCCTCCTACCTGATTCGCAAGGCCAAGTTCGTGGCATGCCACCAGTGGGTCTTCATCGAGAAGCTGGACATGCTCGCCTATGCCGAAAAGGGGGCGACCTTCCTGGTCAACTCGCCTTTTGGTCCCGACGAGATCTGGGACCATTTCCCGAAGGAAGTCCAGCAGGCGATCATCGATCTCGACCTCGAGGTCTACTGTATCGATGCCACGGATGTCGCCCGGGAAACCGGAATGGGACGGCGCACAAACACCATCATGCAGACCTGCTTCTTCGCCATTTCGGGCATCCTCCCGCGCGACGAGGCGATCGAGAAAATCAAGAGCGCGATCAAGAAAACCTACGGCGCCAAGGGCGATGAGATCGTTCAGCTCAACTTCAATGCAGTCGACAGCACGCTCGCCAACCTGCATGAAGTCACGGTTCCCGACAAGGTCACATCAACCTTCTCGCGTCCGCCGACGGTCTCCGAGGAGGCGCCCGAGCTCGTCAAGCGCGTCACTGCAGTGATGATCGAGGGCAAGGGCGATTTGCTTCCGGTTTCGGCCTTCCCGCCCGACGGCACCTGGCCCACCGCCACAACCCAGTGGGAGAAGCGCAACATCGCGATCGACATCCCGGTTTGGGACGAAGAGCTCTGCATCCAGTGCAACAAGTGCGTGCTGGTATGCCCGCACGCCGCGATCCGTGCCAAAGTCTACGATCCAGCGGCTCTCGACGGCGCCCCTGCGACCTTCAAGACGGTTGACTACAAGGCGAAGGATTTCGCCGGCTCCAAATACTCCATTCAGGTCGCACCGGAGGACTGCACGGGCTGCCAACTCTGTGCGCGGGTTTGTCCGGCGAAGGACAAGTCGAACCCCAAACACAAGGCGCTCGACATGACCCTTCAGATGCCGTTGCGTGAGCAGGAGCGTGAGAACTACGCTTTCTTCCTCGACCTGCCTGAGGTTGACCGCACCAAGGTCAAGATCGACGTCAAGGGCTCGCAGTTCTTCCAGCCTCTCTTCGAGTACTCGGGAGCGTGTGAGGGTTGCGGCGAAACTCCGTACGTCAAGCTCCTCACCCAGCTTTTCGGCGACCGGCTGCTGGTGGGTAATGCGACCGGCTGCTCGTCGATTTACGGCGGCAATCTGCCGACCACCCCATATGCCCAGGATGCGAATGGGCGCGGACCCGCCTGGAACAACTCGCTCTTCGAAGATGCCGCCGAGTTCTCACTGGGATTCAGGCTCGCAGTCGACCAGACAACGGCGTCCGCCAAGAGCCTGCTAAAGAGACTGGCCGACCATATTGGCAGCGAACTGGTAGATGACATCCTGCAAGCCGACCAGCTCAGCGAGGAGGGAATCCAGAACCAGCGTGCGCGCGTGGAGACCCTGCGCAAGAAACTCGAGGACATCGACAGTCCGGAAGCGAAGACTCTCAGCAACATAGCCGACTACCTGGTTCGCAAAAGCGTGTGGGCGGTCGGTGGTGACGGATGGGCCTACGACATCGGCTACGGCGGACTCGACCACACCCTCGGCATCGGTCGCGATGTGAACATGCTCGTTCTCGATACCGGTGTTTATTCGAACACGGGTGGCCAGGCCTCGAAGGCAACACCGCTTGGCGCCACCGCCAAGTTCGCGATGGGCGGTAAGGAGATCCCGTCAAAGGACCTCGGCATGATGGCGATGGCCTACGGCCACGTCTACGTTGCTTCGGTGGCGTTCGGCGCCAAGGACAGCCAGACGGTCCGCGCCTTCCTCGAGGCAGAATCCTACGCAGGTCCCTCGATCGTCATCGCGTACTCCCACTGCATTGCTCACGGCTACAACCTGTCCGACGGCCTCGATCATCAGAAGGCCGCGGTGGACAGCGGTGCGTGGCCGATGTATCGATTCGATCCGCGGCGGACTGCGATGGGCGAGAACCCGCTCAAACTCGATTCGCGGGCGCCGAAAATTTCTTTCGACGAATACGCGTTGTCCGAGACGAGGTTCCGGATGCTTATGAAGATCAATCCCGAGCGTTCCAAGAAACTGCTTGCTGAAGCCCAGCGCGTCGTCCGAGCCAAGTACGACATGTACCAGCAGCTCGCGAACCTGCACTACGGATCTGACGCCGACAGCGAAACGAATTGAGGGAGGGAATGATGGACCTCAAAACCACGTATCTCGGACTCGAGCTCGCCAATCCGATCGTCAGCGGCTCCTGCCCCCTCGGCGCCAACCTCGACACCATTCGCCTGCTCGAGGATGCCGGTGCGGGTGCGGTCGTCCTGCCCTCGCTTTTCGAGGAGGAGATCATGGGCGCCGCGCAGGCGCAGCTAGAGATGGAATCGGCCGGTGCCGGCTTTGCCGAAGCTTCCTCCTACCTCCCCAATCCCGACGGATACCATGTCGGGCCGGACAGGTACCTGGATCACGTCCAGGCTGCAAAGGAGGCTGTGTCCGTCCCGATCATCGGATCGATCAACGCGTCCTCGCCGGGCGGCTGGACGCGCTATGCCAAGAAGATGGAGGAGGCCGGCGCCGACGCCCTCGAGCTCAACACCTTCTACCTCGCCACCAACGCCGACGAAACCGGCTCCGACGTCGAGCAGCGGACGCTGGACATCGTGGGCGGCGTCAGGGAGGCGGTATCGATCCCGATCGCGGTCAAGCTGTCGCCGTTCTTTTCCTCCCTCGCCAACCTCGCCACGCAACTCAAAGATAAGGGCGCCGACGGGCTCGTCATCTTCAACCGCTTCTACCAGCCGGACATCGACATCGAAGAGCTGGATGTTGTGCCCAATCTTCGCCTATCGACCGCCGACGAGCTGCGTCTCAGGCTGCGATGGCTGGCGATTCTCTCGAGCCAGGTCGACCTTTCGCTCGCCGCAACCGGCGGCGCGCACAACGCGGTCGACGTCATCAAGTCCGTCATGGCCGGCGCCCACTCGGTGCAGATGGTGTCGGCGCTCCTGATCCACGGTCCCGAGCACATCACGCGCACCCTCGAGGCGATCGATTTCTGGCTCGCCGAGCACGAGTACGAATCGCTGCGTCAGATGCAGGGCTCGATGAACATGTCCAAGGTGCCGGATGCCGCCAAGCTGACCCGCGCCAACTACATGAAGATGCTGGACAGCTGGCAGCAATAACGTTACATGTTGGATCGTCATGGTTAGAACGTTCTGGGGCGGGGAAACCCGCCCTTTTTCGTTACGATGCGAGATGCGCCCATCAAGAGCGCTCTGCCACTTTGGCAACACAGGTGTGGATCGAGAGCGCGTACCGGTTCTATGACCGCCCATTGGGAGTGCGTGCCGCTTCGGCGACACAGGTGCCACTCCTCACATTGTCTGCCCTCAGGGCGTTCCTGTGGCAAAGGTATGGAGTCAGACAATGTGAGGGGTGGCACCCTTCTCGCTCCAACGGGAAGCGCTTAGAGGCGTGAGCGCACCTCGGCGAGGATGGTCTCGAATTTGGGGTTGGCCTTGAGCGAGTCGAAGTCGTCGTCTTCGAAAATCCGGTGGTTGGCCCAACCGATATCGAGTGCCCGGTGGAGGGTGGCGATGGCCCCATCACCATCGCCACTGAGGGCGAGAAGGCAGGCCTGGTCGTAGAGATTCCAGGCAGAAGAGGAGTGGTTGGAACCGAAAATCTCTTGCCGAATTTCGAGGCCACGTCGATACCACTGCAAGGCTTCGTCATACTCCCCCTTCTGGTAGTGATGAAACCCGAAC
>JAJDNM010000136.1 GCA_022340665.1 Acidobacteriota bacterium
TTTCGGGCTGCTTGGAGACGTAGGAGTACCCCTCGTCTTCGTTTGCCTCGAAATTATTCGGCGCTGTCGTTCGGCAGACGTCGCAATCGATGCAGTTCGAATCCACGTACCACGCTCCGGGTACGTTGTCAGCAAGCTTGTCGTCAGGGTCAGCCATCTTGCTCTCCTTTCAGGCGGGTTTCCCGCACGTCCGCGGGATGATACCACCCGCTCGATTCTTGTCAATTCGCGAGTTGAGACTTCTCACCGTGGGGGAATCTCAACAGGACGCCGGCTCACCGTCGGATACGATCCGGCGCTCGATTTCGCGTCTCCCGACGGCCACTGGCAATCGACGTTGTATGGATACGCAAACAGCGGCAGGACCGCGGTCGGATCCTGGGTCACGTTATCGATCAGAGTCCCGTAGACCGTCATTCCGACAACCGGTTCGCTGCTGCCGGAGGTCCAACGAAGGACCGAGACCTTGAGCAGGGTGTCTTCAGGGACCGATCCGAAGTCGAACAGGGAAAACACGCTGTTGTACTGGACGTGCGATGCCGGAGGCATCTCGACGATTCTCGAGATCTGGTTGCCGTCCACGTCGAGAAACGGTTCGCCGTCACCCCGGAACGGTTGCAGCAGGAGCGTGATCGAGGTCAAGGGGTCGGAGGCGTTGACGATGCCGAGGTTGAACCGCATGTCCCCGTTCTCGTAGCCGCCGGTGACAATCTGGAAATTGAAGTTACCATTCTCGCCCATCGCGGACGGATCTGCAAGGTTGTACCAGGCTACGCCAGGCAGGGTCTGGCCAAAGGTCCCGGACCGCTGGAGGTACTCACCCTCGTTGTCAGAATCCGCGACAAAGAACGTGAGCGGCGTGTAGACGCGGGTGTTCACGATGGCGTTCCTGAACACTCTCGTGCCGTCATCCTCGAGCGAGTTGGCCTCGTACGCGAAAACCACCATTGCGCCCGAGTTCGCCGTCGTCGAATCGGTTGCCCAGTGTTCTCCCACCGGATCCTGGATCACGACTGTCCCACCCGGCGGAATGCCCGCCAGCTGAGGATCGATGAAGCCGAATCCATCACTCTCTCTGCCCCCGAGCCAGGTCGACCGATCGACGAAAAAGTTGCTTCTCGAACTGAGTCCCGTCGGGATATACACGATCGCAATGTCAATACTGGCGGTCTCCTCGACGTTGGTGATGAAGAGGTCCGAACGCCAACGGATTTCTCCAAAGCCATTGATATGCGTAACCGCTGGCAGGTAGATGAGATCCGCTGCCATGAATTGCGCTGCGGCCGGCACTGCGCCGACCGAGAAAACAACAACAAGAGCTGAAAGCAGCCCTCTTCGAATCATGCAAACCTCCATGTAACGGTGGCGGAGCGCATCACATCGCCCGTTCACCCGCTGATTCTGCCAGCTTCGTGGTCGATCGGCAAGGTGACCCGTGCCTCGAACCCGTGAGGTTGGAGGTTGACGAGGTCGATCCTGCCCCCCTGCGCTTCGATGAACCTTTCGGCAATCGCCAGCCCGAGACCGCTGCCACCTCGACGCCTCGTGTAGAACGCCCTTCGCACATTCTCCATCTCTTCTGCGGGAATTCCGTCGCCCCGATCCCTTATGACGAGGGCCATGGTGTCGGCGGATCGATCGGCATCGATCTCGACAACTCTTCTGTCCGCCGGCAAAGACCTGACCGCCTGAACGGCATTCAAGACGAGGTTGAGTAGCACCTGCCGCAGCTGCCCCTTGTCGGTCAATACAGTCGTGTCCGGTAAACCAGGAGAGACTCGAAGGTGGACACCCGCGTTGTGGGCCTCGGCGGTGAGAAATTCGCCAACATCGGCGAGCATCGTGTCCACCCGCACCGGACCGAGCTCGGGATGGTTCGGGCGCGCATAGGTCAGAAAATCGCTCACCAGGTTCGCGAGCCTCCCGACTTCAGCGCGGGTGTTCGCGAGCGAATCGCGCGCCGCCTCACTGTCGTCAGGCAGGTCCTCGTCGAGCAACTCCAGGTTGAGATTGATGGAGTTGAGTGGGTTGCGAATCTCGTGTGCGAGATTGGCGGCCAACGCCCCCAGTGCCGCCATCTCCTCGGCCTCGAATCTTTGCGCCTCGAGGCGCCTCGTTCTCTGAATGAGGTACCACACGAACGCGAAGGCGAACATCAAGGTGCCAAGGGTCAACGCAGCGATGCGAACCGTCTGTCCGAGGAGATCACCGCGAAGATCGGCCACCCGTTCGGCCACCTCCGACCGATCGACGTTGAGAACCACTGCTCCGACCTCGCCGAGCGGAACGGTAATGCGATAGGGATTTTCCGTTTCGATCACATTCTCATCCGACAACGTTCCCTGAATCTGGAGATCGCTGGCGAGTGCTTCGGGGATCTCTTCTGTTGACTGGCTGCGAGACGAGAATACGACCTTTCCCTCGACGTCAGTAACCTCGATTGACTTCCAGATGCGTCGTTCCGGATCTCCCTCCAAGGTCCGCGTGAGGATTTCTCTGCGGGTCTCCACGACGTCGAGAGTTTCGGCTTCCGCCCTGCCGAGCTCCGCTGCGATCCGCTCTGCTTCTTCACGCCCTCCCGCCAGCACGTCTTCCAGATACCGGCGCGAGAGTGAGCCGGCAATCAAATGACCGAAAAGAAAAATGATGCCGATCATGAGGCACAGAAAGATTCCGGCCGCGACCACGTATTGTCGTCGAAGCGGTGTTCGTGTGCCGAAAATGCGTCTTGCGTTGGTCAAACTGGCCTGTCCTTCGCGCCGACCTCGCCCATTCTCCGGTATCGAGCGCCTGAATCCAATCAGGGGTGACGGCTTACGGATGGCCACGCAAGGTGCATGCCACCCGCCGGCTCACCGAGATAGAACGTCAGCTGCCGCACGCGGTTCGGAGATCGCCGGTCCTATCCGTCCGCTCCCAGGTGAACTCGGGTTCTTCTCGGCCGAAATGACCGAAGGCCGCTGTCTTTTTGTAGATTGGACGGAGGAGATCGAGATACTCGATGATTCCCAGCGGTGACAAGGGGAAAACGTCGCGCACGGCGGCGGTGACCCGTTCATCGGGAACCTCGCCGGTGCCAAAGGTGTCGACCAGCACTGAAACCGGCTCGACCACTCCGATGGCATAGGCGAGTTGCACCTCGGCGCGGCGAGCGAGCCCCGACGCTACAATGTTTTTTGCCACGTGACGAGCCATGTACGAGGCGGATCGATCCACCTTTGACGGATCCTTTCCCGAGAACGCGCCTCCGCCGTGCGAACCCACACCGCCATATGTATCGACGATGATTTTCCGACCGGTCAGCCCGCAGTCGCCCTGGGGCCCACCGATGACAAAACGCCCGGTCGGGTTGATGTGAATCTTCGTGTTCGCATCGAGGAGCTCGCCCGGGACGGTTGCTTCGATGATCTGCTCCCTGACCTCGGTTCGCAGCGTCTCGGTATCGATCTCTTCCGAATGTTGACAGGACACGACAACTGCCTCGACACGCCTCGGTCGGTCGCCCTCATACTCTATCGAGACCTGTGATTTCCCATCCGGTCGCAGCCAATCCAGCTCGCCACGTCGGCGCGCGGTGCTGAGACATTTCGTGAGCTGATGCGCCATCATCAGCGGCATCGGCATCAGCTCGGGAGTCTCGTCGGTCGCATATCCGAACATCAGACCCTGATCGCCGGCTCCGCCCGGATTCACGCCTTGCGCGATATCCGGTGACTGCGGATCTATCGAGGAGATCACCGCACAGGTTTCGTAATCAAAGCCGAACTTTGCCCGCGTGTATCCGATCTCCTTGATCGTGTCGCGCACGATCGCCGGGAAGTCAACGTAGCACGAAGTCGTGATCTCACCGGCCAAAAACGCGAGGCCCGTTGTCACTAACGTCTCGCACGCCACTCGACCGCTCCGGTCTTCGGCGAGCACTGCGTCAAGAATCGAGTCTGAAATCTGGTCGGCGATTTTGTCAGGATGACCCTCGGTGACTGATTCCGAGGTAAAGACATGTGTTCCGTTGGGTGCCATCGATCCTCCTCTGTGGTCTCACCCGTCCGATCCCCGCAGTCGGTGTCGAGGGGTCGGAAGTGAGCAGCAGAACAGACACGGTATCACTGTGTTTTCCGCCGGGTCAATTTTCCCTGAACTCAACACCCCTGCGTCAACTCCTTTTCCGGTTGACGCGGTGCCCGCGACCGCTGATGATCTTCGAATGTCCGGCGTAACCGTCGACCAGATCCGCAAGATTGCCCGAAGGCTCGAGGAGTTTCGCAGCTCATGTCGCGTGACGACGCTTGCCGAGGAGGAGAAATCACGGTCGCCTTTCAGACTCCTGGTCGCATGCGTCATTTCGCTGCGAACCAAGGACGAGGTGACAGCCGAGGCCAGCAAGCGGCTATTCGACCTCGCGCCCACGGCCGATCGGCTTGCAGCCCTCGACCCGGAATGCATCGCGAAGGCAATCTATCCCGCCGGCTTCTACAACACCAAAGCCAGGCAACTTCAGCAAATCGCCACCACTCTCCGCGACCAGTTTGGCGGTGAGGTACCTGCTGACGAGAACGCGCTCCTCGGCCTTCCTGGCGTCGGTCGAAAAACCGCCAATCTGGTGCTCGGGCTTGGCTTCAGCATTCCGGCAATCTGCGTTGATACCCACGTCCACCGCGTTTCCAACCGGTTGGGATTGGTCGCCACCGAGACGCCCGAGCAGACGGAGAAGGCCCTCAACGAAGTACTCCCGATCGAACTCTGGATCCCGATTAACGATCTCATGGTGACATTCGGGCAGAACTGCTGCCACCCGACCTCACCACGGTGCAGCGAATGTCCGCTCGACGACCTCTGTCCTCGGATCGGCGTCACACGTCACCGATGAAGTTTTGAGTTTTGAGTTTTGAGTTTTGAGTTTTGAGTTTCGAGATCCAATCCGCGCTGAAGGCTTGGCTGGACAGATGGGCGAATGACGCAAAATCCGAAATCCCAAATCCGAAATGCGGGGGTGGGCGGGCGCGCTAATTCGCCTGTCGCTGCTGGCTGAGATCGGCAAGCCGATCGGCCACTTCACGATATGAGGGTTCCCAGGCTGCGATCTCCTCGAAAAGGGAGACCGCTTGTTCGAGATCGCCAGCCGACTGATAGGCGCCCGCGAGATCGTACCGGAGGGCCATCCTCGCCTCCTCGGGGATATCTGGCGCCACGAGGGCCTTTTGATACCACTCGGCAGCTTCCGACCACATGCCCTGTTCCTGGTAACAGACACCTATGTTCGAGCAGCTTTCGACAAAGTAGTCGTTATCGCGTGAAGCGACCTGAAACTCGCGAATCGCCTCCGGCAGGAGTCCCATTTCACGGTACGCAATACCAAGATTGAAATGCGTGTCCGCGTCTTCCTCTGAAAGCTGTTCTTCGACTCCCTTTTGGAACTCGCGAAACACCTCTTCGAGAATCGCTTCTCCCTTGCCCCGGCCCGTCGCCTCTTCGACCATCGCCTCCTCGGCCGCCAGCTCCGCCTCGAGTTCCTTAGCGAGATCGATGTACTCCTCTTCATCTGCGAAGAGCTCCTCAGAGCCTTCCTCGACTGCCTCGACCTGCTCGAGCAGCACCCCGACCTCTTTCAATTTGCGCCGTCGCTCGGCAACTTCCGGGTCGTCGCCGTGCTGCTCCTCGAGATTGGCCAGCATTCTCGCTGCATCCTCGAAAAGCTCTTGATCGATGAAGAAATCGATCTGCTCCAGATCGCCCGTCGACGGTCCAGCAAAAGAGTCGCTGATTTCAACCAGTTCGTCGGCGACCTCTTCCACGACCGGCGGAGTTGGAAGCTCAGGTGCCGGTTCAGGTTCGGGCTCAAGCTCGGCGGGTTCTGCCTTGCGTTCGATCTCCGTAGCGCCGTCAAATACGTGGACTCCTGAGTCATAGTCGACCTCGAACTCTTCCAGCTCCGGAGGCTCTTCGTCGTCGACCACCTCTGCAGCCATCTCCCCGTCGACGTCCACAACCTCGATGAGATCACTTTCCTCATCGGTGAACCCTGCCTGCGCGACTGCTTCCCCGGTTTCGGCGGACGCATCCGCGAGTTCCGGTATGGCAGTCATCAAATCGCTCAATCCCTCCAACGATTTGCTCGACCGGTGGTGCTCGACGATCGGCGTCGCCATTGCGACTGCCTCTTCTCGGTCGCCGCGTTCCGCATACAGCAGCGCGAGTTGTTTCCGCGGTTCCAGCTCTTCGGGGAAGAACAGGACGACGTCTTCGAGATGGCTGATAGCCTTTTCCGTCAATCCATATTTGGCAAACACCAACGCCTCGGCCAAGCGTTCCTCGAAATCGAAGCTTTCGGGAGCCGGCGCAGGCTCCGAGGCCGATTTCTCGATTGGCTCGGGATATTGCTCCTCGATTTCGATTTCGACGTCATCCTCGATCTCGATGACGATCTCTTCCTCGTCATAATCGATTGTCTGCTGATCTTCGGCCTCGCCGACATCGACGCCGTCGAGCTCCGCCAGACGCTGACGGAACTGCTTGTTTTCGGGATCGGTCTCGAGGAGCTTGATATAGAGGCGTTTGGCGCCCTCCGCCTCACCGGACGTGAAATAACTCTCCGCCAACGCCGCCTCGATCGTGAACAGAGTTTCACTCTCGCCGGAAGGCCTGTACGCGCGCACCCCGAGCCTCAGCACTTCCTGATCTTCGGGGAACTCTTTCAGCAGGTTTTCGAGCGCGGCCTGGGCCCCCACGTGATCACCACGTTCCAGCAACTCTGAAACCGCAGGAACGAGCAGGTCGCGAGCGTCCGACGTTTCACCGGCCGAAAGCAGCGCTCCACCAACGAGGCTCCGCACCTCGGCGTTGTCCGGATCCGCCTCGAGGATCTTGCGAGCGGATTCGAGAGCCGCCTGTGACTCGCCGTGAGCGAGTTGGGTGCGAACCAGAAGCGTCTGGAGTTCGACGTTTTCCGGGGATCGTTCGGCTCCGAACTCGAGGAATTCTCGAGCTACCGCCTGCCTCCCGGACTCGAGAAACACCTTACACACCGGAAGCAGGAACCCTCCCTCTGGGGGATCCTGTTCAAGAACATGCCGGTACAGCCGTTCTGCCTGGTCGAGCTTGCCAGCGTCCAGGAGCACCTTCCCGAGCTTCTCGTAGACCTTGAGAGCCGATTTGGCTTGGCCCTGTTTAAGCAGGAGATCGGCAAGCCTGAGTGCCGACACATGGTTCGAGGGATCAAGATCAACCAGCTTCTCGTGCGCCTCGACGGCCTTGTCCAACTGGTCGTGCTTGACGTACCAGTCGGCCAGGATCTGGTATTCCCTCTTCGCCTCGATGACGAGCCCCTGCTCGAAATAGAGCTCCGCGAGCCGTTCGAAAATGTCGAGGCGCTGCGGATCCAAACGCTGGATCTTCTTGAGAATGGCAATCGCCTTGGTGGTGAATCCGTCGCGGGTGAAATGGCCCGCTATCTCTTCGTAGAGCTCGACCGCTTTCTGAAGTTCGCCAGCGCGACCGTACAGATCGCCAACGCGATTGATGATGGTCGTATCCTCGGGGTACTTCTTGAGTATCTTCTGGTACTCGCGAATTGCCTGCTCGAACTTACCCTTTTGAACGAGCTTTTCGGCGTCCTTGAGGACTTTGTCCCGCTTCAAGGCCATCTACAGAAAACTCCCCGATCCGGACGTATCATTGGGTCGCATACAGCGACGCAATCCCCGTGAACAATCCGGACTAACGTGTCCTAATCCCAGACTTTATGGTAACACAGGAGACCAACTGAAGCTCCGCCGATGCAGTGAGCCAGGCCCGTGCACCTGCAACGCGCGGCGGTGGGCCGCGGTCCCATATCCCTTGTTTTCCTCCCAATGCCAACGGGGGTCTTTCCGGCCCAAATTGACCATCAAATGGTCACGATGGACCTTGGCCAGGATCGAGGAGGCCGCGACACAGAAGTAATCGCGATCCGCCTTTTTCTTCGCCAGAACCTTGCAGTCGAGATCGCCGGGATGAACGTGATCAGTGACCACCACCGATTTCTCGTCAATGAGCGTACGAGCGGCTGCCGCCATTGCCAGCCGTGTTGCTTCGAGGATGTTGATTCGATCGATGACTTCGGGCCACACCTCGCAAACAACCCAACGCGCACCGCAGTCTCGCAATCGTTGGGCGGCCCGCTCGCGCTGGCGCTTCGTCATCACCTTCGAATCACGAACCTCATCATCCTCGGGAACGTGAACGAAAGCGGCCGCACACACAACCACCGGACCTGCGAGGGCCCCCCTCCCGACTTCGTCGATGCCTATGATCGACCCCGCACGTCGGAGCAGCTCGCGGTCTTTTGAACCCAGGCAACTCATTCTCGGGTCGGGAGTTAACCCGGACTATTCATGGTGTCTCGTGACGATTTCGGCGAGGTGTCGCACCCGGTGGGGTGCATCATTGACCGCAGTCGAGGCGTCATGAATATTCCGGGATCATCAGCGGTTGCGATCGCGCTCCCTGATGCGGGCAGCCTTGCCGCGCAAATTCCGAATGTAGTAAAGCTTCGCACGGCGGACGCGCCCGCGCCGAGACACCTCGATCTTCGCGATCGAGGGTGTGTGAAGGGGAAATGTCCGTTCGACGCCGATTCCGGATGAGATCTTGCGCACCGTGAACGTCTCGGAGACACCACCATGCTTGCGCGAGATCACGAGGCCTTCGAAAACCTGAATGCGTTCCTTCTCACCCTCTTTGAGGCGCACGTGGACCTTGACGTTGTCGCCAGGACGGAAATCTGGAATGTCACTCTTCAGGTACTCCTGCGTTACTTCGCGGATGAGGTCCATTGTTCTTTGCCTCCCAGGGGATCAGGAACCGACGGGACCGGCTCCCGGGGCGGGGAGTATACATGCCTTCCCCTGAATCGACAAGCGTTTACGAGAATCGTCCCCTGCGATCCCGCTCCCAATCCTGATCCCGCTCCTGAATCGATTTCTGCAGCTTTCTTTCGATTCAGCTTCTGAGCGTCAGCAAACGTCAGAGGATCATCTGCATCATCCGACCTTGGCAGTCATTCGTCGGGATCGGGATCGGGTTCGGGATCGGGCGACACACGACCCGAATGTACCGGCAGGCCATCGTTTTCCTTTTCTTCCTCGCCCCATCCGGAGGGTGCAGGAATTCCGTAGGCCACGACCTGATCGCCCGTCGGCACGAGTACGACCCTGCCATGGGCATCGAGAACCTGGTTGGAGGGCCACGGTTCTCCACCGTCGACCTCGTACGACCTGAAGCCGAACGGTACCTCCGCGCCGTCAGGCGCTAGCCAGTCGGGCACCACCAGATCCCAACGCTCCTCATCTTCGGGCACCGCTCGGAATTCGAGCTCGACCATCGCATGTGCCCCCAGCTCCTGACGTTGCGCCACGAGTTCTTCGGCTTCGGCCATCAGATCTTCCAGCACCTGTTCGGTAAACGCCTGAACCATTTCGCGGTCGTCAGTGCCCGTGATTTCGGCCGAGAGCAGGAGCTGGTAGGTCTCTTCCTGGAGTTCATCGCCAGCCAGAAAATCGAAGGCGAGCTCGGTTCCATCCTCGATTGCTTCGACGTCGAACGACGACCCGTGCACAAGGTCTCGCACGACCAGAGCGAGCAAGATGTCGTTCGCATTCGCGGCCGGAAATCCGATCTCCCAACCTGTCTCCCAAGTCTCCATCTTCAATCCTCCTTGATCGTGGCCTCCACATCTGCCTCGCCGCCCTCATGCATGTATTGCCTCACAGCCGCCCAATACAACTGACGCCGCACCAGGAGCTGGTCCCGCCCAAAGACGGACAACGCCTGGCGGACCTTTTCCCGCCTCGCCTCGATCTCGCGCCGACAGCGCTCTACTGGTGCCGGGAAGTCGGCCAACCGGGCGAGGCGATTGAGTTCACGTTTCTGCAGCTCATACAGCGGCCGACAAACGGTGACGGCGCCATCGAAGTATGACCGGACTGGCGGAATTGCTTCCGCTTTTCCCGTATACATCAGGCTCAACATCCATGTCTCGACGACGTCGTCTGCATGATGTCCAAGAGCGACAAAACCGAATCCCCGGACGTCCGCTGCCTCCAGGAGAGTTCGCCGCCTCGCCCGAGCACACGCGAAACAGTCGAGTGGCAACCTCTCCGCCCGGTCAAGACGGGCCTCGATCTCGATCAGCTCGAAGCCCTGCGATCTCAACCAGTCAACCGTCTCTGCAGGGAGACCACGCGTCGCGCCGTCAGCATCCAGGCGCACATGAACAGCCGCAACCTCCAAGGGCCGCTGCAGACGCCGGTTATGTTTGCCAACCAGATACGCCATCGCGAGACTGTCATTGCCACCTGAAACCGCTAGCAACATGCGCTCGCCCTGCGGCAGAACCGGCCACCGCCGGGCGGTTCTACGAAGCTTGCCCAAAATTCGGCCCAGGCAGCGGTCGAGCTGCCGGAGCGCCGAGGCTTCAATCGTCGGCATCCCGCTTTTTGCCGAAGATCGCTGCGACCACCACTCCAAGGAGGTACAACAGAATCATCGGTACAGCGAAAACCGTCTGGGTCGCTACGTCCGGGGTCGGGGTAATGATTGCCGCCACGACAAAGATCAGGAGAACCGCCCATCTGAACCATCGAAGCAACTGGCCGGCGCTGACGATGCCCATTCGAGCAAGGAAAAAAATCAGCATCGGCATTTCGAACACCAGCCCGAGCCCGAGCAGGATCTTCGACATCATCGAGAAATAGGCGTTGATCGTGACGACCTGTTTGAATCCTTCTCCGACACCGAGAAGGAATTTCACCACCATCGGAAACGCGACCAGATAACCAAAATACCCGCCGGCGACAAAAAAGAGTGTTGTGAAGACGATGAACGGGACGAAGAGGCGCCGCTCACGCCTGTAAAGACCCGGCTTCAGGAACTGCCAGACCTGGAACAACAAGACCGGTGAGGCGATGAAAATCGCCGTCAACAGGGCCACTTTGATGTACAGCATGAACGGACTGGGGAGATCCGTGAAGGCGAGTTGCTCCCCAGCCGGAACCGCTTCCAGAAAAGGTTTCTCGAGCCAGTGGAAAATCTTCGGCGCGAAATACCAGCTTCCGAGAAACGCGACGAGGATCGCGATGATACTGAAGAGAATTCGGCGGCGAAGCTCGTCGAGATGATCGAGCAATGTCATCCGCGGGAGCTCTTCTTCGTGCTCCTCTCCCTCGTTCTCAAACACTTCGGGCTCTGCCGAGCTCACTGTTTTCCGGTCTCCTCTGCGTCCGTTCTGCCGGAATCCGGTGGGGTCTCGAGCATCTTCTTGACGGTGCTTTCGATCGGCTTCTCGACCGTATCCTTGATGTTCTTGAGCTCCCTACCGACGTCTCGGATGCCTCTGAGGTCCTTTTCCACATCTCGGAGTTCGTCCGCCGCGACCTCATCCTCGATGGTTCGCTTGAACTCATTCGAGGCACGTCGGAATTCGCCCATCGCCCGGCCGATCGAACGACCTATCTGCGGCATCTTCCGCGGCCCGAAGAGCAGCAGGGCGACGACAAAAATCAGGATCAGCTCGGGCATACCGAGGGTTCCGAACACGAATCCTCCCGCGGTAAGTATACCGAGAATCGAATGAGGAATTCGAAATTAGGAATTCAGAATTCGCACCCACCCCCGAGGAAGACCTGACGGCATGGTCTCACGAGGGAAACAGCAGAACGGAAGTTTTCGTAATAGGAAGCGGGTTACACTTGATTACACGGCTGTCATCCGCCGGCCGGGTCATTCAACAGGGAGATCGATGCCACAGAGAGAAAGCCGAATCCGTCCGATGATCATAGCCCTGGTCATCCTGCTCACAGGTGCGACGGCCGGGGCCCTATTCGGTGAGCGTTCAGTGCCCGAAGAGGAAACCGAGCTGATGATCCGCGCCTCGCGGGTCGTCAACCTCCTTCTGGAGTGGCTGCCGGAGGATCCCGACCCGGCCGATATCGTGTACGACGGCATCAGCGGCATGCTCGAAGTGCTCGACCCGCACTCGAACTACCTCGATCCGAGAACATTCGACAAAATGCGCTCGCGCCAGGAGGGTTCCTTCTTCGGCGTCGGTATCATCATCTCTCGCCGAAACGGAAAGGTCACCGTCATCGCACCCATGGCGGGCACACCGGCCGCGGCCGTTGGCCTCCGAGCCGGCGATGTCATTTCGGCGGTCGGAGACAGAAAAACCGAGGACATGAGCCTGGATGACGTGGTCGAGCTGGTTCGCGGGCCCGAAGGCACATCCGTGGAGTTGACCATCACGCGCCCGGGCCTCGGTGATGATTTCACGGTCGAAATCACCCGCACTCGGATTCCACAGAACACCGTCCGGTATGCCTTCCTTGCCCGCCCTGAGATCGGATACATCAGATTGTCCGAGTTCACATCCTCGAGCGAGAGGGAGGTGCGTGAAGCCATCGCCCGTCTCGACGCCGAGGGGATGCGATACCTGATCCTGGATCTTCGCAACAACCCGGGCGGTTCCCTCGATGCCGCAATCGGAGTTTCGGATGCTTTCCTGTCCAAGGACGATCTCATCGTCACAACGCGAGGTCGAACACCATCCAGCCGTTCGACACTTACCGCACCCGGCCGAGGAGAGATATTCAAAGGCCCGGTTCTCGTTCTCGTGAACGAGGGCTCGGCTTCTGCATCCGAGATCGTCGCAGGAGCGGTCCAGGACCATGACCGGGGACTGGTCCTGGGCGAGACGACCTGGGGAAAGGGCCTCGTTCAAACCGTCTTCACCGTGCGCGACAGCGGGCTCGCGCTGACCACCGCCCGTTACTACACCCCGTCGGGTCGCTCCATCCAGCGAGACTACGCCTCCTACATCGACTACATCACTCATCGCAACGGAAACAACGGCAACGACATCCACGAAACGGATGCCGGCCGGACGGTCCTCGGTGGTGGTGGCATAACGCCAGATGTCATCCTGGAGGCGAGAACACTTTCAGAGAACCTGGCTCGCCTGTACGGGAACTCGGCGTTCTTCCGATACGCGATCGAGCTGCTCAAGGATGTGCCGGAAGAGGATCAGCCGGAAATGGGCCGGGCATTCGTGGCGGATGACGAGACTGTCGACCACTTCCTCGAATGGGTCGCTGAGGAGGAGATCCTGCCCGCCGAAAACATCGATCAGATCCGAAATTCCCCACAGGACCGGACCGACATCGGCCTTGCGATCACCGTCGAACTCAAGAACTCGACCCTCGGCCTGGAGGAAGGCTACAAGGTCGCATTGAACGCCGACGAACAGTTCATCGCAGCCCTCGATCACCTCGATGAGGCGATGGACTTCTGGGTCAGTTGGCAGCAATCAAACCTCGACTAGCGTCGAGGTTTGATTGCTGAATTCGGCATTCGGAATTTTCACCCCTCCTTCCCTGACCCGGAAAGCCCTGGCTAGGTGGGCGACACTCCTAATTCCTCATTCCTAATTCCTCATTCCTAATTCCTCATTCACCGCTCAGGCGGATCCTCCCATATAAGGGTGACCGGTCCGTCGTTGATCAGCTCGACATCCATGAGTGCGCCGAAAACCCCGGTCTCGACACGTACACCCTCAGCCCTCAGAAGCTCGACGAAGCGGTCGAAGAGGGGTTGCGCGGCCTCTCCGGGAAGGGCCTTGTCGAAGCTCGGTCGACGGCCCTTCCGGATCGACCCGGCGAGGGTGAACTGGGACACCGCGAGGACCGCTCCATCGACTTCACCCAGCCCTCGGTTCATCCTGCCTTCGGCATCGGCGAATACCCGCAGGGTCGCCACCCGTCGTGCCGCACGTTCCAGCTGTCGCTCGCCGTCCCCCCGCTCCAACCCGACCAACACGACCAGGCCGGCTGCTATCCGTCCGGTGGTCCTCTCATCCACCTTCACCTCGGCGCGGGACACCCGTTGGATCACCATTTTCATGTTGGCTCTCCACCTTTGAAGGCCGACACCAAAAGTGCCAGCTCACGTCCGCCGAGCAGCGCCACGATTCCGACGTACAGGGCGGCTGCCGGGACGAGCACAGCGGCCAACCGAAACGCTCCATCGAGCGAGGTATGTTCGATCGTCGCCAGCCAGGGGCTCGCGTAATACAAACCGCCAGCCACGACGGCTGTCGCAACCAGCTGTCGACCCACCCCCGCCACCGCCTTCGCAGGTTGCGCGGCGCTCAAGCCGTACCTCTTTGCGTACAGAATGGTCAGGAACACGGCGAAACAGGCCATAGCGACGGTATTCGCCAGGCCGAGGCCCACGGTGGCCCACGGCCCGACGAGGATGGCGCACGCCACGGTGAAGATGATAAGCGCGACAAGGCTTCCCCACATGGGCGTGCGCGTGTTCTTCTGGGCGAAGAATGCAGTCGCCATGACCTTCACGTGGCCGGTGCCGACGAGGGAAAAGGCGTATGCCGCTAATGTCGCGCCGGTAATCGACACATCGACCGCGTCGAACCTCCCTCCACCGAAGAGCAGCCCGATCAGGGGACGCGAGAGCACGGCCATCACCGCAGCGGCCGGTAGGGTCACGTACGACACCAGGGTTACGGTTCCAAGAAGGGTCCTCGGGGCCCGTTCGGGATCCGATCGAAGCTCGCGAGACAACAGGGGAAGCAGCACGGTTGTCAGCTGCACCACAACCGCACCGAATACGAGCTCGGTAACCCGGTACGCACCATAGGTGTAGCTCACGCCCGAGTCGATGAAGCTCGCAAAACGATTCGAGACCAACTGGTTGATCTGATTGATGCCGAGGACCGGAATGCCGGGCAGCATCAACAAGAGGACCGCTTTGACCTGCGGGCTCGAGATCCCGTTCCACAAAGGACGCAACGTGAATCCGAGTCGTCGAACCGCCGGAGCCTGGACTGCAAACTGGAACAACCCGCCGACCAGCACAGCAATCGACAACACCGGTGCCGGGTTTTCGAAATGCGGCAGGATGAACCATGCGGTTCCCGCAATGGTCAGGTTGTAAAACATCGGCGTTGAGGCGGCCAGGAGAAATTTTTCGTGACTGTTGAGGACGGCCTGGAGGAGGGCCGCGAGTGAAATGAGCAGCAAATAGGGAAACATGATTCGATTCATCAGGACGGTTGTCTCGAGCTTGCCCGAGGTCGCAGAGAAACCTTCCGCGTAGAGCCTCACCAACCACGGCGAGACAAATATCCCGACTGCCACCACCAATCCGACAACCAACAGCAGGACCGCGAGCAGCCCGCGAAACAGTTCCACCGCTTCCCGGCGATCTCCTTCTCGGCCCGTCAGTTGCGAGAGCGTTGGCACGAATGCGGCGTGCAGGGTCCCCTCCGCAAACAGACCCCGGAACGCGTTCGGTATGCGGTTGGCCGTCCGATACATGTCGTAGAGGTGGCCCGCACCAATCACTGAAAACAGAGCCTTGTCCCTGAGGTAACCGCTGACCCTGCAGAAGAGTGTCACCACCGCCATCCGTGCTGCGTGGTGGACAACGCGTTCTTCCTGACTCACGCCATTCACGTTACCACCGACAATGCTCTTCGAGATGGCGATAGTGGGGCAAAGCTCGGGCGTCCATTGCGGCCGGTCGAATTCGGAATTCGGAGTTCGAAATTCAGAATTCGGCAGCCTAGCACCGCGCATAGCGCTATGCTAGGCTGCCGTTGTCCCATCCACGCAGGGAGGAGACAATCATGGGTATCAACAAGGTCATCCTGGTAGGAAACGTGGGCCGAGATGTCGAGTTTCGCTCCACTCAAAGTGGCCAGAACCTGGCGAAATTCTCGCTCGCGACGACCGACCGCCGATTCAAGGACGAGAATGGCAATCCCCGGACCGAATGGCACAACATCGTCGCCTGGGGCAAGCTGGCAGAAATTTGCGATCGCTACGTCACGAAAGGGAAACAGCTTTATATCGAGGGGCAGATTCGCACTCGCACCTACGAGCAGGACGGCCAGAGGAAGTACTTCACTGAGATCCACATGGAGCAGATGGAGATGCTGGGCGGACGATCAGGTGCCGGCGACAGCGCTCCCCGCGAGGATTACGGAGCCGTCGCGCAAAGCTTCCCGGACGACGCGGACGACGTTCCGTTCTAGATCAGTGAATGCTCGGCTCGAACTCCCGCGGTGACCGCGGGAGTTTTTTTCGATGAATCGACACCGGAATTCTTCTGATGGCGCGAGCTAACCCTTGACAATGATTGAGCTTCCCGGTAAAACTCAAGTCCCCGTGCCTGGGGAAGGAGGACTGGATGATCAAATCGGACCTGGTTGAGCGTGTCATGCAGGCCACCGATCTTCCGAAACCAAAAGCTACCGAGGCAGTGAACGCTCTCTTCGAAGGCATGAAGAGCGCTCTCCTTCGCGGTGATCGCATCGAGTTGCGCGGATTCGGTGTGTTCCAGGTCAAAGACCGGAAACGAGGAATCGGACGCAATCCGAAAACCGGCCGTGAAGTCGAGATTCCACCCGGCAAGACCATCCGATTCAAGCCGGGCAAGGCGTTGCGCGATATGAGCTGAGCGTGGAAACACCCGTTTCTCGAGAACCCATCAGCCCCGGCGGCGCGGCCGCCGGGGATTTTCTTTCGCCCCAGACGCCGTACCGCCCACGGTGGTGGCTCCACATTTTTCTCTTCCTTGCCACCTTTGCCAGCACCACAATGGTTGGCGGACTTGTCTGGGGAAGCCTTCCGGCGGAGATGGCCCGTCTCGGACTCCTTCAGCTCATGACTGATCCAAGGGTCTACGTCGCCGGTCTCAAGTTTTCGATCCCGCTTCTGACCATCCTGTGGTGTCATGAGCTCGGGCACTACCTGGCTGCCCGTCGGCACGGACTGACGGCTACACCGCCATTTTTCATACCGTTCCCGCTACCGGTCCTCGGCATCGGCACGCTGGGAGCGGTGATCCGTATCAAGGACCCGATCCGCAACAAGAAACAGCTTCTCGATGTGGGCGCGGCCGGTCCGATTGCGGGATTCGTGGCCCTGCTCCCCTTTCTCGCTTACGGCATCGCGGCCTCCGAAGTTGGGAGAGCACCTACCGACGGCTCTTATCTCGAGTTCGGCGAGCCACTCATCTACCAGCTCCTCGAGTTCATTTTCAGGCCCGGATTGAGCGACGACATGACGCTGTGGCTCCACCCGACCGGCGTGGCTGCCTGGTTCGGGATTCTGGTAACCCTTCTCAACCTGCTTCCCTTTGCCCAGCTCGACGGGGGTCACATCGGATATGCCCTTCTCGGCCGCTGGCATCGGCGCCTCGTCTGGCCGGTGCTCGGGATTTTCGCGGGACTCGGCTTCGTGTGGCCGGGTTGGTGGTTGTGGGTAGTCATCGCCCTCATCATGCGGCCTCAGCACCCCAGACTCTGGGACGAGGAACGGCCACTCGAGCGCTGGCGCCAGATCGCCGGATGGACCGCGGTCCTCATCTTCGTACTCAGCTTCGTGGTCGAACCGATCAGAATCGTTTTTTGAATTCTCAATTCTGAATTTTCAATTTTGAATTCCTACGCACCCTCGGGAGAACGGGAGGGTGATCGGGAAAACCGCATTCTGAATTCCGAATTCTTCGAATGCTACCCTTCTGACGATGAGTGAAGCGACCCGTGTCCTCGCGACGACCTCCGAAATCAGCCTCAAAGGAGGCAACCGCCGATGGTTTGAGCGGACTCTGACCGAAAATGTCCGCAGCGCTCTCGGCGATCTGCCGGTGGCGTCACTCGAGCGACCCTCCTGGCGGGTGCTCATAACCTTCAAAGAGCCGGTCGAGTTCTCCGAAGCAGCCCGACGTTTGAACACAGTTTTCGGCATCGGCGCGATGATGGCGGTGGACTTCGCAGGTCACTCCATACAGGATGTCAAGAACCATCTCGACGGCCAGCTCAAAGGTCTGACGCCCAACTCCTTCGCGGTTCGCTGCCAGCGATCAGAGAAACGATTCCCGATGACGTCGCCCGAGATCGAGCGCGACCTCGGTGCCCATATACAGGAGCGCGAAGGATGGCCGGTCAATCTCAGGAACCCCGAATTGACGATCCATCTCCTGGTCGAAGAGCGGGGCATCTTCACCTGGTCTCACCGCGTCCAAGGGCCGGGCGGCCTTCCGGTTGGCGTCGGTGGTCGGGCCAGCTGTCTGGTATCGGGCGGGATTGACTCTCCAGTGGCCGCTTACCTGGTGATGAAACGGGGAATGCACCTCGACTTCGTCCACTTCCATTCGGTGCCCCGGACCGACCCTGCAAGTCTCGAGAAGGTCGAGGAGCTGATCAGAATTCTCAATCGGTACCAGGGGCCCGCTCGGTTGGCGATGATTCCTCTTCTGCCGATACAGGAAGAGATCGCGGCTCGCTGTCCGGCAGAGCTGCGAGTGCTCCTTTATCGGAGATTCATGTTACGGCTTGCGGAAGCCGTCGCGCCCGACTTTCGCTCGGACGCTCTCATCACCGGGGAATCATTGGGTCAGGTGGCGTCGCAGACCATCCAGAATCTCCGTGCCGTCGAGTCTGTCGCGACGATGCCTGTGCTGCGTCCGTTGATTGGTGCAGACAAGCCAGAGATCATCGACATTGCTCGCCGCATCGGAACCTACGAGACATCTATCATCCCCCACTTCGACTGCTGCTCTTTTCTCATGCCGGAACGGCCGGCTACAAAGTCGACTGCTGCCGAACTCGACGACGCCGAGAGCGCGCTCGACATCGACGCGCTCATATCGGATGCAGTCAACCACAGTGAAACCCGCATCATCGATGAGTCCGTCCCTTGGGACCGGATTCCGCTACCCAAAGGGATAGTCCAGTGAGCGATGACCGGCGCCGCTCTCGCCGCGATCTGCTCACGGGATGGATGAGTGCCTTTCGCGAAGTGTCGACTGCCGCCACCGGAACAACCCCTAACGACCCCGCGAAGGTGCTCCGCCCACCCGGGGCACTCAAGCCCGATGAGGACTTTCTCGCCGCCTGCACCGGATGCGCTGATTGCGTTCCCGTCTGCCCAACATCGAGCATCTTCATGATCACGCACGAGGGCGATCGGCAGATCCCGGTCATTTCGCCGTCCACCAAGGCCTGTTACCTGTGCGCCGACCTGCCCTGCATCGCCGCCTGCTCCGACGGCGCTCTGGTGGACCCGGGCGGACCCGAACAGGTGCGCCTCGGCATTGCCAGGGTCAACCCACGCCGCTGCGTCACCTTCAAGGGCGAGACCTGTGACCGGTGCTATTCGGCGTGTCCCTATCCGGATCGTGCCATCATGTCGATCGGCGGGCGGCCATTGATCGGCAGCGGCGCGTGCACGGGTTGTGGTCTGTGCGAAAACGCCTGCCCCGAGCACCCGAAAGCAATCGTCGTCATCGCGGAACGGAACCTCGTGCCCGGCCTGCGGATTCCGAAGGACGAGCAACACGCCGGCTGACGAAGAGACAGATATTCGATATTGGATGTTCGATATTAGATGTTGGATATTGGTGTCGGGACCTCCACGATCATGGGAAACGAGGCGGGCAGGCGAATCCAAGATCCAATATCAAAGATCGGGCGGGTGGGCGGTCAGAGTTCCGCTTCGACCTTGAGCTCCCTCGTCATCAACTCATAAAGTGCCGTCTGCGCATCCGTCTCGCCGTTCAAGAGCCTGGTCATGGCCTCGGTGATGGGCATGGCGACGTCATGCTCCTCGGCCAGTCGGGCCGCCGCTGGCGCAGTCCGGACGCCCTCCACGACCTCCCGCATCGAGCCAAGGATCTCTGCCAGAGATTCCCCACGCCCGAGTCGCTGGCCGAGGGTCCGGTTTCGCGACAACCCGCCGGTGCAGGTCAGGACCAGATCGCCCATCCCGGCAAGGCCTCGAAAGGTCTCCGCCTCGGCACCGAGGGCAACCCCAAGCCGGGTGATCTCGTGCAGACCGCGAGTCATCAGAGCCGCCTGGGTATTGAATCCGAGGCCCAAACCGTCAACGATTCCAGCGGCAATGGCGATAACGTTCTTGAGGGCGCCGGCAAGTTCGACACCCACGAGATCGGTACCCGCATAGCACCGTAAATGGTGGTCCGAAAACTCCTCCTGGAGCGACGCTGCAAGCCCGAGATCAGGACTGGCCAGCACGGCGGCCGAGGGATCGCCTCGCACAACCTCGCGCGCAAAGGTCGGACCGGAGAGGCAACAGAACCTGTTTGATTCCAGCTCCAAAACCTCGCCGGCAATCTCATCCATCCGCCGCAAGGTCTCTGTTTCGATCCCCTTGGAGGCGGATACGACGACTACATCGGCCTTGACGATCGAGGAAAGGGCCTCCATCACCCCCCGGCTGAACTGCGCCGGTACGACCCACAACCAGTGGTCGGCGTGGTTCGCAGCTTCCTCGAGATCGTTGACGGCTTGGATGTCGGGATGCAGATCGAGGTCGGAGAGAAAGAGCGGATTGCGGTGTTGGTTGTTGATCCCCTCGACCACCTCCGGCTCGCGTGCCCACAACATGATCTCGTGTCCTCGCCGGGCCAACTGGTGGGCCATTGCAGAGCCCCAAGATCCTCCACCGAAAACGCTCAACCTCACGCGTCACCTCCAGGAATCATCACCCACTCTGACCTCTTTCCCGGCCAACATGTTGCGGATATTCGAGCTGTGGCGAATGATGATCAGAACAGCCGCCGCACTGACCGAGACCAGCGTTATGAGGTCCGGCTCATCGATGACCTTGAGTGCGACCGGAAAGGTAGCGCTTGCCACCATCGATGCCAGGGATACCCACCTCGAGATCGCGAGCACGACGATCCATACAACCAGCGCTGCGAGCGCACTCGTCGGCGCGATGATCAGAAACGCGCCGAAACCCGCGGCCACGCCCTTGCCGCCACGAAACTTCAACCACACGGGGTAGCAATGGCCGACCACGACAGCCAGCATCGCAGCGGCCATCCAGCCGCTCTCCGGGTTGTACCACTTCATCAATCCGACCGAGAGCGCGCCTTTCCCGATGTCTACCAGGGTGACGGCGATTCCGGCCTTCCATCCGGCCGCCCGGAGGGCGTTGGTGCCGCCGACATTGCCCGACCCAGTGCGCCGCACATCCTTGCCGGTCATCATCCGAACAACCAGCAGCGCCGTGGGCAATGAGCCCAGGAGATAGGCTGTCAGGACCAGGAAAAGCTCGGGTATCACCTGCAGGAAAACCTTTCCAGCGCAGTGTACACCGCACCTCCGGGTTGCAGGTCACTCGAGAACAGCACCACCTCCGGACATGTGAAGCGCTTGAGGTCGAGCCCTTCGCCCCAAGCCAGAAATCGCTTGACTGCGACCTCCGGCCAACGTTCCTTCAACCTCGCCAACGTCAGGTGGACCGACCAGGGTCGCCGCTCGCGGCGGAAACCGGTGATTTCGGCCGCCTCCTCGACCTTATCGACCACGGCTTCGGCTCCGGTGGCGGAGCCTCCGAGCCACGCCACGCGGGGTCGTGCCGTTGACGGGAAGAAGCCGGTTTTCGAGAGATCGACAGACACCGGCTCCAGACCACGAACTCGCGGCGCGAGCTCTGCGGTCAACGCTGCCAGCTCGTTCCGGTCCGTCTCTCCGAGGAACTTGAGCGTCAGGTGCCAACCCAGGGGACGGGTCCACCTCGCTCTCGGAAGCTCTCCACGCAAATCATCCACGGCGTTCGCCAGCTTTGATCTGACAGTCTCGGGTATCTCGAGCCCCAGGAACGCGCGGATCGGGCGGCCGCTCATTCGCTGAACACCAACAGGCATCTTCTCAGATGATCGAGAGCCGCATTGAGACTCCACTCGCGGACGATCGAGCGATTGCCCATGAAGACCCGATGTCTCGCCGTCACACCGTTCGGACCGGCGACTGCCCAGTGAACGAGTCCAACCGGTTTTTCTTCGGTGCCTCCGGTCGGTCCCGCGATACCGGTGATGCCGACTCCCCAGTCCGAAACAAAACGCCCCCGCACACCCATCGCCATCGCGCGAGCTACTTCCTCCGACACTGCTCCGTGTTCGACCAGCATCTCGTGCGGAACGTCGATGAGGTTCTCCTTGGCATCATTCGAATAGGACACAACGCCGCCGAGAAATGACTCGGACGCCCCCGGCACGTTGGTCAGGTGGGCGCTCATGAGACCGCCGGTACAGGACTCCGCCACTGCCAGGGTGTGGCGCAGGCTCTCGAGCTGCATCAACACGACATCCGGGAGGCCGTCGACATCGACACCGGCCACGTCCTCGCCAAGCGCCTCGCGAAAGGCCGCTTCCATCGCGTCGAGTCGACTCTTCGTCTGCTCTGTATTTCCCTCAGCAGAGAGCACCAGCCGCAGCACCCCGTAGGACGCGAGAATGGTGACGTTCTCGCGGCCGAAATCCGCATAGAGATGCCGGATCTTTTCCTCTGTGTCCGACTCGACCACGCCGCCGAGCAAAAGCGTTCGCGAATCCTTGCGGACACCCTGGCTCATCTGCGCGATCCGTGGCTCGAGATCCCGTTCGAGCATTTCCTCCATCTCCCACGGCACGCCCGGAAACACCGCCAGGAGCCGTCCCCCCTCCTCGGTCATCAGTCCGGGCGCTGAGCCTCGCAAGTTGCGCAGCGGTGTGGAACCCTCGACAACCCTTGCCATCGAGGTGCAGATCTCAGGCATTTCACGCCCGAGCTCCGCGTAGCGTTCACGGATCCACTCCTCGACCTCGGCATCGGGCTTGATTCGCCGACCGAGCGCCCGGGCCACCGCGTCCCGCGTCACGTCGTCAGCCGTTGGACCGAGCCCACCGGTGACCACAACCACGTCGTAGCGGTCAAACAGTTCGCGGACCGCCGCGGAGACTCGCCCGATCGAGTCTCCGGCCACCCTTTTCTCCTCGACCGAGACTCCGTACCGGGCGAGGACCGCAGTGATACAGAGCGAATTCGAGTCAAGTCGACGGTCACCCAAGAGCTCCGAACCCACCGCAAGGCAGGCGGCTGTGCGCCTTTCACCCATAGCAGCCTCCGGCGGCATCATACGCTTTCGAGTTTTGAGTTTTGAGTTTTGAGTTTCGAGATTCCGCTCAATTAACCATCTTCCGGGGGCAAGTAAAAATTCGAATTTTGAAATACGAAATTCGAAATACGTGGGCAGGTGGAATTCCGGTACAATCTCGCCGCACCTAGATGCGGCATCACCGTGACCGCGAGGAGATTTCCATGACAAACGTGACTCGGACCATTTCTGACTGGGCTGCGAACGTACAGTATGAAGACCTCCCACCCGAGGTCGTGCTCGAGGCCAAACGATTCCTGATGGACTCGGTTGGCTGTGCGCTCGGTGGGGCGCAGCAACACGACGTCCACATTGCGCGTGAGGTGCTGACGGAGACTGCCGGCTCGGGCAGCTGTAGGGTCATGGTGACCGGCGAGCTCTGGGATCCGGTGTCGGCATCACTGCTCAACGCCCTGATGATCCGGGTCATGGACTATAACGACATCTACTGGAAGCAGGACCCGTCGCACCCGTCGGACATCATTCCCGCGGCGATGGCGGCGGCCGAGCGAGCCGGAGGATCGGGGCGCGACCTGCTGGTCGGCATCGCCCTCGCTTACGAGTTCGAGCAGCGACTGTGCGAGGTCTCTTTCCCGGGAGTGCGCGAGATCGGCTGGCACCACGCAACTCTCACCGCCGCAGCGGCGCCGATCGCCGCCGCCCGCATGTTCGGCCTCAACGCCGAACAGATGCAGCACGCGATCGGCATCTCTGCCTCTCGCCACTGTACGACCGGATCCGTGACCGCCGGCAAATTGACGATGATGAAGAACACGGTCGACCCGATGGCCACCCAGAGCGGAGTCCTGGCCGCCCTGCTCGCCGAGCGCGGCTACACGGGACCTGAGCACGTGCTCGACGGCAAGGAGGGATTCAGCCACGTTTTCGACACCGAGTGGAAATTCGCCATTCTCACCGAAGGTCTCGGAGACTCGTGGCGCATCCTGCAATGCGGGATGAAGTATTTCCCGACCGAGGCGCTGACCCACGCGCCGATCTCCGCAACCCTCGATCTGATGATCGAGAACGACCTCACTCCCGACGAGGTCGAGACCGTGACGGTCTACTCTCTGGCGCGGGCGGCCGATATCCTCGCCGACCCGTCGAAGTACGACCCGCGGAGCAAGGAAACGGCCGACCACTCGCTACCCTACGTGATCGCCGCCGCGGTCGCCGAGCGGCAAGTGACGCCGGTGCAGTTCACCGACGCCAAGATCATGGATCCGACGATCCGCGCCCAGCTCGACAAGGTGAAGGTGTTCGCCGATCCCGAAATCGAAGCGGTCTTTCCCGAACTGCAACGCGTCCGGGTAGTCATCAAGACGACAGATGGTCGGGAGGTCGAGAAGCGGCTCGATTATCCCAAGGGGGATCCACGCAACCCGCTGACCGACGATGAAATCGCCGGCAAGTTCGCGGCGCTCGCCGAAGGAATTGCAACCCCTGAAGACGTCGAGAAAATGCGGACCGCGGTCGATCGCACAGAGGAGTACGACGACGTTCGGGAGTTGATGTCGGAGCTGGTGGTAACCAAGGAATGAAGTTTTGAGTTTTCAGTTTTGAGTTATGAGTTGCCCCCCACCCTCCGCGGAGGACGATTCGGTGGGCCGGGCGGGAACTCACAACTCACAACTCATAACTCATAACTGGGAGGCTTTCATGGGTCAGACTATCACCGAGAAAGTGGTGCAGGCACATGCAGAGGGGCTTGCGTCCGGGTATGAGGTGCGGGCGGGCGACATGGTCACTGTACGGCCATTGCACGTCATGACGCACGACAACACCGGCGCCGTGATTCCAAAATTTCGGGCCATCGGCGCCACATCGATTGCCGACCCATCACAGCCGGTCTTCACGCTGGACCACAACGTCCAGGACACGAGTAAGGAGAACCTCGCCAAGTATCAGTCCATCCGGGAATTTGCCGACGCCCATGGCGTGGCGTTCTTCCCGGCCGGGGCCGGTATTGGCCACCAGCTGATGGTCGAGCAGGGCTTCGTCCATCCCGGGGCCCTGGTCGTCGCTTCCGATTCGCACTCCAACATGTACGGCGCGCTGGCTGCGGTCGGCACGCCGGTCGTCCGAACCGACGCCGCCGCCCTTTGGGCGAGCTCGGTGACCTGGTGGCAGGTTCCGCGCACCGTCAAGGTCGTGCTCGATGGCGCGCTCCGGCCCGGCGTCAGCGGCAAGGACGTCATCATCACCCTGTGCGGGCTTTACAACGCCGGCGAGGTGCTGAACGCGGCGGTCGAGTTTCATGGCGCCGGCATCGCCAATCTGTCGATATCGGAACGTCTGACCATCTCCAACATGACGACCGAGTGGGGCGCGCTGGTCGGCTGGTTCCCGTTCGACGCGATCACGGCTGACTATCTCCGCGACCGCGCCGCGATCCTCGCCGAGAAGGGCGTCGGCCACCGGCTCGACGAAGAGATGATCGCGCACTGGGAGGATCGTCCCCCGGAACCCGACGGCGACGCGTCGTACGCCGCCAAGATCACCCTCGACCTCGGGGCGGTGTCACCCCATGTCGCCGGACCCGACGGCGTCACTGTCATGCGATCCGCGGCCGAGCTGGCCGAGCATCGGCTCGCCGTCCAGAAGGCCTACCTCCTGTCGTGCACCAACGCTCGCTTCGACGATCTGGTCGAAGCGGCGGCGGTGCTTCGCGGCCGGAAGGTGGCGGAAACCGTCGAGCTCTACGTGGCGGCAGCATCGGCAGAAGTGCAACGGGAGGCCGAAGAAGACGGTGCATGGAAGGACCTGCTCGACGCCGGTGCGATCGCGCTCCCCCCGGGATGCGGCGCGTGCATCGGCCTCGGTGTCGGCCTGCTCGAGCCGGGCGAGGTCGGGATCTCGGCCACCAACCGCAACTTCAAGGGACGGATGGGCTCCCGCGACGCAAAGGCCTACCTGGCAAGCCCCGCCGTGGTCGCAGCATCTGCGGTTGCCGGATACATCACCGGTCCCGAAGATCTCGGCTCCTCGGAGCCCGGTTACGCATACACCGACCTCGGCTGGAAACCGCTCGAGCGCGAGGTCGCAATCAGCGACGGCTTTCCGGCAAAGCTCGACGGGCGCGCGCTCTTGCTCCCGGTCGACAGCCTCAATACCGACGGTATCTACGGCAAGGATGTCACCTACCGCGACGATCTTTCGCCCGATCAGATGGCGACCCATGCGATGGCCAACTACGATCCGGCTTTTCAGGAGATCGCGGCCGAGGGCGACATCATCGTCGCCGGGCGCAACTTCGGCTCCGGATCCTCGCGCGAACAGGCGGCAACCGCACTCAAGTACCGTGGCATCCAGATGGTGATCGCAGCGTCATTCTCGCAGACCTATCTTCGGAACGCGTTCAACAACTCTTTTATTTGCCTCGAGAGCCCGGCCCTCTCCGGAGCGATTCGTGCGGCGCATGCGGACGAAACCGATGGCGGGGCGAAGACGATCCCGGCCGGTGACCTGGCGATCGATTTCCAGAATGCGAAAGCCACCTGGCGCAGCGAGAGCTATCCGCTGTCGCCGCTCGGCCCGGCGGCACAGGAGCTCATTCTGGCTGGCGGGCTGGAAGCCCTGACCAGAAAGCGGCTGGGGCTCTAGTCCGCTCGATGCTCGATGCTGGATGCTGGATGCTGGATGCTCGATGTTCGATATTTGATGTTGGATCTTGGATGCCCTGATATTGAGTGTTCTGTATTCGTGAATGCGTTCATACGCCGATCCAAATTTAACATCCAATATCCAACATCCGATTTCCGATATCGAATCGCCGACATCCGACGTCCAACATCGGGTGTCCAGCCCGGGCACCGATACTCAGAAAAAAGGCCCGGTCTCAATCTCCAAGATAGGCTGTTTGACAGCCTCGCTATGTTATGCTTCGCAACGTCATTCGAGTGGTAGATACAGTCATATCGTATTGATGATCGACAGGGGAAGGGGACGGCGTTGCAACGACCGTGGGGCGCCAAAGCTCACATCTACCGGTTCAGGATTCGTCCACCCTCCCTCCTCCGCTTCGCGCAAATACCCCTCAAACCAGACTGGTCCATCTTGCCCATCCAACACATCGGGTTGGGTGGCATCACGTTTTTTGACGCTGCGACATCGATGAGACAGACGATAGGAGGGAGGAGATGAGCATGATGTCCGAAATCACGGTGGTCCGAACGGGGCGGAGTGCCGCAGCGCTCGCCTTGGCGCTTGCGCTGACGCTGGTTTTCACCGCTCCCGCAGAGGCAATTGACCTCTCGGGAAGCAGCGGCAAGTACTCTCTCAATCTCGATACAACACT
>JAJDNM010000137.1 GCA_022340665.1 Acidobacteriota bacterium
GGCAACACGGTGGATGTCGCCAACGCCACCTGGACCGACTCCATCGGCGACCCGTCGCTCGCCGCGGTGTGGACCGACCCCGACTTCGACCCGTCGCAGCGGGCCTTTTACTACGCGCGGGTCATCGAGATCCCGACCCCGTGCTGGACCGCGTACGACCAGCTCCGATTCGGCGTCGAGATGGACCCCGAGGTGCCGATGACACAACAGGAGCGGGCGTGGTCGAGCCCGATCTGGTACACGCCGTGACCCCCGACCGCCCGATGCGAGATGCTGAATCCACCGCCCACCCGGATGCGAGATACGAGATGCGAGATACGAGATTCGAGACTTGTCACGGCGTAGCCGAAGGCGAAGCCGGATCCCCCGCCCACCCGGGGAGCAGAGAGCAGGGAACAGCCATTCACGACTATCATCCTGAGGAGCGCAGCAACGAAGGATCTGGGCGGGGGAGCACGCACCGCCTTGGAGGAACTGGGAGATGGAGATGATACCCAACATATTGAAGCCATATCTGATCTGCGGTGCAGTCATGGCGGCGATCGCGTGCGGCGGTCCGATGTCCGAGGGCCCGACGCACGGGGTCACCGATGCCGAAATGACCTCGGCCGCTGCAGGCGCCGTCGTCGCATCCAACCCGCTGCGCGACGCCTACTTCGGCGAGACCCACGTCCACGGCGCGTACTCGCTCGACGCCTATATCGGCGGCGCCCGTCTCGAACCGGACGACCAGTACCGCTTCGCCAAGGGCGAGCCGGTGACGCTGTATGGGAAGCCGCACAGCCTCCGCCGTCCGCTCGACTTCGTGGCACTGTCGGACCACGCCGAGTACATCGGCGAGATGTACTCGGCGATCGTCGCCGATGCTCCGGGCCATGACCAGGAGCAGCTCGAACAGCTTCGGAACCTGAGTGCCCTCGAGGATCGACGTGCTTGGTTCGCGAAGTACGTCGTCGAGAACAACCGCGGCGCGGACCCGCAGCACCCGCCGTTCTTCACCGGCTTCGACACCACCAAGAGCGCGTGGAGCCTGATGGTCGAGGCCGCGGAGAGGCACAACGAGCCGGGCCGCTTCACCGCGTTGATCGGCTTCGAGTGGAGCGCGGGGCCGGGCGGCGCCAACCTGCACCGAAACGTGATCTTCCGAGACGCCAACGTACCGGACATGCCGGTGAGCTCGTACGAGGTGCGGCGCGAGGACCAGCTGTGGGAGTGGATGGCCGAGCTCGAGGAGCGAGGGATGCAGGTGCTCGCCATCCCGCACAACTCCAACGCCTCCAAGGGCATGATGTTCCCGGAGGTCGACGCGGCCGGTGACCCGATCGACCTCGAGTACGCCCGAACACGGCACCACTTCGAGCCGCTGATCGAGATGATGCAGATCAAGGGGAACTCGGAGGTCCACCGCAACTTCTGGACCGCCGACGAGTTCGCCGACTTCGAGAACGCGACCTCGCTCAGCAAATTCAGTGGCCGTACGATCGAAGAGAGGAACTTCGTCCGCTGGGGGCTCAAGCGGGGTCTCGCCTACCAGCGGGAGCTGGGGGCCAACCCGTTCAAGTACGGCTTCACCGGCGGCACCGACAACCACAACGGCGCCGCCGCCGACGTGGCCGAGGACGACTGGGTCGGGTCGCACGGGCCGGAGGACGGCTCGGTGGATGCGCGGCGGACGGGCGAGGTCGGTGGCTGGGCCGAGTCCAGGGAGCTCAACCCCGGCTCCCTGGCCGCGGTGTGGGCCGAGCAGAACACCCGTGCTTCGATCTTCGACGCCATGCGCCGCAGGGAGACCTTCGTCACCAGCGGCCCCCGCATCAAGGTGCGGTTCTTCGGTGGTACCGATCTGCCCGGTGATCCCTCCGACCCGACGACCATGGTCGAGCAGGGCTACGAGGCCGGCGTGCCGATGGGGGGCGATCTCGACGCCTCCGAAGGTCCTCCGACGTTCACAGTGCACGCGATAAAGGACCCGGACGGCGCCAACCTCGACCGCGTCCAGATCATCAAGGGCTGGGTCGACGCTGATGACGGCCTGCACGAGAAGATCGTCGATGTGGTCTGGTCCGGTGACCGGATGCCGGGCGCGGACGGGAAGCTGCCGCCCGTCGGGAACACGGTGGATCTGACCACGGCGGAGTACACCAACACCATCGGTGCGGCCGAGCTCATGGGCAGCTGGCGGGACGAGGCCTTCGTTCCGGAGCAGCACGCGTTCTACTACGTCCGCGTGCTGGAGATTCCGACCCCGCGATGGTCGACCTACGACGCGGTGCGTAACGGCCTGCCGCTGCTCGAGGACGTGCCGGCGACCATCCAGGAGCGGGCGTGGACGAGTCCGATCTGGTACACGCCGTGACCCCCGACCCCCCGATGCTGGATGCTGGATGCTGGATCCCCCGCCCACCCCCTCCCTGTCATTCCGAGCGAGGAGCCCGGCTTGTCCCCGCGTAGCCGAAGGCGAAGCCGGATCCCCCGCCCGCTCCGATCCCGGATCCCGGATTCCGGATGCCGGATCCCCCGCCCACCCGGGCGCAAGGATCAAGGAGCAAGAAGCAAGAAGCAAGAAGCAGGGAGGAAGAGGGAAGGGTTAGGGAATCGGGGGGCGTTCACCTGGGGTTGACATCGTGACGGGTCAATTCACCATCTCGGTGCATCCAGCATCCAGCATCCAGCATCCAGCATCCAGCATCCAGCATCCAGCATCCAGCATCCAGCATCCAGCATCGAATCCATCGCCGCGGGCGGTAAAAAGTTCTGTGGATGGATGTGGATCGGGTATCATTCCCGGCAGATGTCCCACAACTTGATTCTGGTGCTTCGGGCGCTCGTCGTCGTGATGATCATGGCCATCGGGGCGGGATCCACCCCCGCCGATCTGGTGGAGCTGTGGCGCCGGCCCAAGCTGCTGATTCGGTCCGTTGTGGCCATGTACCTGCTGGTGCCGCTGCTGGCCCTCGTGCTCATGGCCGTGCTTCCGGTGTCGATCGCGGAGGAGGTGGCCCTGCTCGTGATCGCCATCTCGTCGGGCGCGCCGCTGCTGCCGAAGAAGCTCATGGGATTGGACAACGAGGCCTACGTCTTCAGCCTGATGGTGACCTCGTCGCTGCTCGCGGTGGTGACGGTGCCGGTGTGGCTCGCAGTCCTCAAAACGGCGTTTTCCGGAGCGGCCGTGCTGAGCTCCGGTGATGTCGCGAGGGTGGTCGCGTCCACCGTACTGGTGCCGCTTCTGCTGGGCATGGTACTGCGGTGGCTGGTGCCTTTCGTGAATGACAGGTTGTCGGACCTGGTCCTGCGCGCCGCCGGCGTGGTGCTCACTTTGCTCGGGGTCGTGCTGCTCGGGATGCACTGGCGCTTCCTGGTCGAGGCGGGATGGTCCTTCCTGCTCGCCCTGGGGCTGCTGATCACCGGCGCGCTCGCCATCGGCCATTGGCTGGGCGGACCCGATGACGACGATCGGACGGCGTTGGCCGTGACCTGCGCCACCCGCCACCTCGGCATCGCGGTCCTGGTGGCGGCATCGCTGCCCGGGCCGCGGACGGCGGTGCTGGTGATCGCCTACGTCGTGGTCTCGGCGCTGGTATCGATTCCGTATCTGCAACGCCGCAAACGTGTCGCCGCCGCCCCGGCTGATCCATCGGGCTGAGAGCACGAGAAGAAGGCACACCGGGGCAACTTTGAGGCCGTTCCGGTATCTGCTACCCTCTGCCAAATCACAGGCGCAGGGAGTCGGCGCAAAGAAGGAGTCATTCGGAAGTGGACATGACCCTTTTCTATTTGATCGCAGGCGCTGTGCTGGTCTTCTCACTCGTTGTTCGCAACCGGATGCAGGCCACCTATCGGCGCTGGAGCACGGTCCGCAGCGTCACCGGCATGGCGGGTGGGCGGGTGGCCCGAACCATCCTCGATGCGAACGGCCTGCAAAGTGTGCCGGTGGAGCCCGTCCAGGGCAAGCTCACCGACCACTACGATCCGAAGCACGACAGGCTCCGGCTATCCAAGGGCAATTTTGTCGGCAATAGCGTCGCCGCAACTGCGGTGTCGGCGCACGAGTGTGGCCACGCGTTACAGGACGCGTCAGAATACGGGCCGCTTGCCCTGAGGTCAGCGATGGTGCCGATGGCAAATGCCGGCGCGCGGTTCGGACTCCCGCTGGCCATCTTCGGCTCGTTCCTGGGCTCCTCGATGATGGTCCTGTTCGGTGTGCTGGGTTACCTGGGAGCTATCCTGGTGCACTTCATGACGCTGCCGGTTGAGTTCAACGCCTCGAAAAGGGCGCTCCATCAGCTCGATAGCCTCGGACTGGTGTCCGAGGATGGCCACGAAGGCGCGCGTCAGGTGCTCCGCGCTGCATCGATGACCTACGTGGCGGGGGTTGCCTCGTCGGCCGGCTACATCGTCTATCTGCTGTTCATCGGCGGGCGAGCGCTCTTCGGGCGGCGCGAGCCGTCGCTGCCCGAGCCCATGTGATGCGGGCTACATGATCGGCGCCATCAGGCGGCAGAGGCGCACGCCGAAGCGCCAGAACCACGACTTTTCGCCGAAGGTGGAGGGGTCGATGGGCGTGCAGTGTGCGAGGTCGTCCTCGAACATGGCTTCGACCACCTTGGTGAACTCCTTGTCGTAAAAAAGCGCCGCGACCTCGAAATTGAGCCGGAAGGACCGGTTGTCGAAGTTGTGGGTGCCGATGACCGAGACCTCGTCGTCGATCAGCATGACCTTCTGGTGCATGAACCCGGGCGCGTGCGAGTAGAACTTGACCTTCGACTCCTCGAGCAGCTCCATGTAGTAGTAGGACGCCATCTGCACCGGCATACTGTCGGCCTGTCCCGGGACGAGAATCTTCACCTCGACGCCGCGCAAGGTCGCGAGCATCATTGCCTTGATGATCGCGTCGTCCGGAACGAAGTAGGGCGCAGTGATCCAGATGCGGTCCTTGGCCGTGTTGAGCGCGTGCACGAAGAACATCCCCGCGGTCTCGAGCGGATCGGCGGGACCGGTCGGGACCGTGGTCGCTATGACGTCGGAGCCGGCTGCCTCCTGCGGCTCCCAGCTCAGCTCGAGGATCTCCCGTTGCGCCCAGTACCAATCGGAGGCGACAACCGCCTGAGCCTGGATCGCAGCCGGCCCGTCCACGCGAACGTGGGTATCGCGCCACGGGGTCAGAACCGGGTCGAGTCCGAGGTACTCATCGCCGACGTTGTGCCCGCCGATCCACGCCGTCTTGCCGTCAACCACGACGATCTTGCGGTGGTTGCGGAAGTTGAGTTGGAACTTGTTCTGGCGCCCCTGGGTGGTGTTGAACGCCGAGACCTTGGCCCCGGCGTCCCGCAGTTCGTTTCGGTAGGCCCTGGGGATATCGCTGCCGACCTCGTCGTACAGGAGGACCACCTCGAGTCCCGCCTTCGCCCGCTCGATCATCGCGTTCTTGAGGCGTCGTCCGAGGCCGTCGTCGTGCACGATGTAGAACTGGACGAGCACGTATTTTTCGGCCTTGCCGATCCCGTCGATGATACTGTCGAAGGTTGCCTCTCCATCCACCAGAAGCTGGGCCTTGTTGCCGCGGGTCAGGCGCATGTTGGAGAGACCCCGCAGCGCGTCGAAGGCGGGGGTGCGGGTTTCGAACTCGACAACGGAGGAATCCATGCTCGCTCGAACGCGCTCGACGAGATCATCGAACTCCGCCTGGTGCTCCCGCCGAGCCTCGAGATAGCCCTCGAACTTGCTGCGCCCGAGGACCCAGTAGGCCGGCACTGCAATGATCGGCATTGTCAGAAGGCTGAGAGACCAGGCGATGGCGCCGGGGGCCGTGCGGGTGGACATAATGGCTTCGACGGCCGAGATGATGCCGATGATCTCGAAGATGGCGAGGACCCAGAGCCCGATCGCGCGCAGGTTGCCCCAGGCGCCTTCCCCGGAATCCTCGTCGGCGAGGAACGCACCATGGCCGAGTCGGTGGGAGCCGGCCGAAATCGACCGGTCCGCTGCGATGACGCCAGCCGACGAGATGACGCTGATGGCCAACGCGGCGATAATGATCCAGGAAATCCGCCTCCACACTGGTTGGCCGCGCGAGATCATGTCAGGGTTTCCTGAACCATTTCCGCTGTCCGTCATGGCGCTTCTCCTTCGGTTGGAACTGGCATGGAGCGTAGCAGATGTTGGCACAGAGAATGAACTGCCTTTCGGACGCCCGCATCCGAGATTAGTTCTGGGGAAACTGCTCCATGCGCTCCTGGACATCGATCAAGGGCTGGTGAGTGGTCCGCAGGAGCCCCGACTCGGGCCGATTGAGGTCGGAGATCAGCGTCACGAGCATCGAGAAAGCGATCACCAGAATCATGCGAACCCCGGATCGCGAAACCGCGGATACTCCGCCTTTGAAGCCGACCACGCCCATTGTCATGATGGTCAGCAGGATGAGGGTCATCGAGAACGCGGGGGGCATTCGCTGATAGATCCCGACAGCAACCCGGTTCTCGTGCGTGGCGACGAGCCGCGTGAGGGACTCCATGTAGAGCTCGCGCGGAAATCGCTCGGCGGCCAGCTCCGTCGCCGTGACTGACTCGGACCAAATGCGGTCCTGGAGCTGCTCCGATTTTTCGATGATTTCCTGTACGTTAGCGGCCGAGACCTTTTCGATACGGACCCGCACGTACTCCTCGAGCAGGCCCTTGATCCGGCTGCGGTGAGGATCCGGCAGCATGTCCGCCCGCAGCCAGGTGGCGTGGATGGTGGTCGCCTCCTCGAGCTCGAGCTTGCGGTAGGCATCAAAGCGCGACTGCTGCGTACCGAAGGTGACCGCGACCACGAAACCCAGCAGACCGAGCATGGCGGCGGCCATGGCCCCGATCTCCTCCAGCGGCTCGGCGCCGGTCCGGCGGCGGTAGCGCTTGCCGAGCTGCGTGCCGACCTCGATCGCCAGCGAGCTCAGACCGACGACCAGGAAAAAGATCCCCCACAGCGGAAGTGCCTGAAAGATAATGCTGATATCCACTGGCCGTTACCCTCGGGATTCGCCGATTTTCTCCAACCCTCCGGCGCGAGCATTCTGAGATTGGGGTTGGCACCTGCCATTCTCGCACACACCGCAACGGCCGTGTCCGCGCGTGGGTCCGGGCGGTACCTGTCATTTTTGACAGCATTTCGGGAATGAATCCTGTGCTAGGGTTCGTGAAACAACGGAAATCGCATGGGCGCGTGGCGGTTCGATTCGGGATGAGTCTCAGCCGGTCTGACCGTCGAACTTACGGAAAGGGGTGGATCATGCGACTGACAGCGCTTTCTCTGTCGATACTGGTGGTGGTTCTCACGGCTGGTTGCGCAACCCAACTGCCGGAGGTGCCACCGATATCGGAAAGCGGCACCTATATCCCCGGCAAGGTCGTGTGGCATGACCTGGTGACACCGGACCTCGGTGGCGCCAAGGCCTACTACGGCCAACTCTTCGGCTGGACCTTTGAAAATGTCGACGACAACTACGCGCTGATTCGAGACCGTGGCGAGCTGATTGGCGGGATGGCCGAGGTGAAATCCCACGACAGTTACAGTTACTGGATACCGTTGGTATCGGTGACGGATGTCGACCGGGCGGTGGCGACGACCACGGCCGCCGGCGGTCAGCGCATCGTGAAGCCATTTGACGTCCCGGGGCGCGGCCGGGTTGCGGTGCTCGAGGATCCTCAGGGAGCGACTTTTGCAGTCGTTCGCAGTGCTCAAGGCGATCCGTCGGACCGCGAGGCGACCGTCAACCGCTGGTTATGGCACGAGGTGTGGAGCGACGACGTAGATCGGTCGGCCGCGTTTTACAGCTCCCTGGCCGCGTATTCGAACGCGCACACAGAAATTCGCGATGTGGACTACCGCTACCTCGAGAGCGGTGGCGAGCCGCGGGTTGGGCTGCTGAAGAAGGGCGATCCCGAGATCGGCACCACTTGGGTTTCGTACGTGCGTGTGGCGGATGTCGCCGCGACTGTGGCCAAGGTACGTGCGCTCGGTGGCGTGGTGCTCATGGAGCCGCGTGATGACCTGCGCCACGGCTCAGTTGCGATCATCGCGGACCCGAAGGGCGCAGGACTCGTGGTGCAGGAGGTAGAGAGATGAGGAAAGGAATGAAACGGTTGGAAGGAAGAGAGCGAGTGGTCCGCAGGGGATTCTTGCTGTTGTTGGTGGTCCTGGCATTCGCCGGGGTATCCGGATGCTCGACCTACGCGGGCATCGACATCGGTGCCCCGATGAAGGTCGGGCCTGTGTACATCAACCCGAGCATCGGAGTTGGCGGCTATTTGTGATCGGGGTTCCGCACTGCAATCGATCGCGGTGCGGGATTTGCGGGGGACCCCAACGCGAGGTTCGACATCCAAGGGAGGTTTGATGATGAGGAAGCACGGTCTGCACTGGCTGGCCATTTTGGTGATCGTCTTGGCACCTGTGATCGCTGATGCGCAGCTCAACACCATGGGCAAGGAGTGCCGTGCCCAGGTCGATGCGGCCAACCAGCTGAACGATGCCGGCGATTACGCCGGGGCCCTGGCGGCGTTTGACGCGATCGTCGAGAAGTGTGACACGAAGGATGGAATAGAGGCGGTTCAGGTGGGGCGGGCCCACGCCCTCAACGGTCTCGGCAATCACACTGAGGCGATGGCTGCCGCGGATGCGGCCCAGGCGGCGTATCCGAACCAGGAGAGCCTCTTCGCCTACTTCGAGCGAGCGTACGCGCAGGAGCAGATGGGGAACATGGAGGCGGCGACCGCCGACTACAACCGCATCATCGAGCTCACCGAGATGAACCAGAACGTGGCCGAGCGGGCGACCATTTACGCCAAGGTGGCGGACCTGAACTATCAGGCGGGCAAGACCTCTGACGCCGAGGCCTACCTGGCAAAGGCGATGGAGCTCGATCCGAACAATCCGGATTTTCTGATTCTGCAGGGAGACTGGAAAGTTCGCGCAGGGGATTACGATGCTGCGTTCGCCTACTACGACAAGGCCGTGGCGATGGGCCTGACCGGAGCTGGAATGTACGAGATCCGCGCCGAGGCTCGGCTGAAACAGGTCCAGGACAAGTACGGCACGACCAACGCCCAGGAGCTGCGGAGCCAGATGACACCGGCCGAAACCCAGATGGTCTGTACCGAGGTGAACAAGGCGCTGGAGCTGGGCCTGATGAATCCGCAGATGGACATGTTCGCGGCTCTCGTCTGCAAGTGAGGCAGACGGGCGAGAAATCAGTTGGAATAACCGGGGGAGAAGAATCATGAAAAAGGCAGTCATTGTTCTGGTAGTGGTGAGCTTGACCATGGTGGGTTGTGCGAGCATGAACAATCAGCAGAAGGGTGCGGCGATCGGCGCGGCCGGTGGAGCGGCGGTCGGCGCGGCGCTCGGGGGCGGCGTCTGGGGTGTCCTGGCCGGCGCGGCGGTCGGCGGCGTGGCAGGCAACGCGATCGGCAAGAAGATGGACCAGCAGGCCAAAGAGCTCGAGCAGGCGGTGCCGACCGCTGAGGTCAAGCGCGTCAGCGAGGGCATCAACATGACCTTCGATTCGAGCATGATGTTCGAGATCAACTCGGCCGATCTGAAACCCGGCTACAAGGATGATCTCGCGGCGGCTGCTGGGGTGTTCAACAAGTACGCCGACACCAACCTGCTGATCGAGGGGCACACGGACAACACCGGCACCGACGCGATCAACAATCCGTTGTCGGAGAAACGAGCGAAGGCGGTGAGCTCCTTCCTCAAGACACAGGGCGTGGCGGCATCCCGCTTACAGGAGAAATGGTACGGATCGTCAATGCCCAAATATCCGAACGACACACCTGAAAACCAGGCCAAGAACCGGCGGGTGGAGATTGGTATCTGGGCCAACGAGGACATGATCGCCGACGCACAGGACGGAACACTCGATTAGGTGCGACGGTTTCAGCTCCCACATGGCCGGCCTCTCGTCATTTTTCGGGAGGCCGGTTCGTGGTAAAGAGGCACTCCACGGCCGCCCGGGTAAGGGCCTCCAGATGGCGTATACTCCGGCGTGCACAATTCAAATAGCCCGGTCTTCCCCCCGGGTTTCGCAATGAGGGCGGCGAAGGGTAGTGAGATGTTGGGTTATTCACGAATCGGCCGACGCAGGCGTAGTAGCACTACGTTGACGAGCACGATCGGTGAAAAGCACGACAGATCGCTGTCATCCGCCGCCCGCAGTAGATACCCGGTGAGAAGACCGGGTTAGGGGCGAGGTTGCCATGGATAAGTTGTCGGACTGGTTCAAATCGTGGAAGCTCGTGAGCTGGCGCTCGGCGGTTGTAGCGGCGATCGTCATCTACGGGCTGGTCGGCTTTTTCGTGGTGCCGGTGGTGGTCAAGAAGATCATCGTCAAGGTCGCCGATGAGCGCGTCGGGCGGAAGGTGACGGTCGGGGACGTGAGCTGCAACCCGTTCGCGCTGTCGCTGACGGTGCGTGATTTCTCGATGCCGGACAGGCCGGGCTCGACCTTCGTCTCCTTCGACGAGTTCTATGCGAACGCCCAAATTTCGAGCCTCTTCCGGTGGGCCGCGACGCTCAAGGAACTGCGGGTCGTGAACCCTTACGTTGGAGTCCGCCGCTTTCCCGATGGTGGCGTCAATGTTCTCGAGCTCAAGGAAGACATCGAGGCGCGCATGCCGCCGGATGACGATCCGGAGGAAAAGGGCGGCCTGCCGCGGGTGCTGCTGCAGCACATCTTGGTGACCGGGTCCGCAATTGACGTCGAGGACTACGCCCGCGAGGAACCGTTGGAGTGGAAGTTCGGCCCTGCGGAGTTCGAGCTGCACGACATCAGCACGATTCCCGAGCGTGAAGGCGTGGACGAGCTTTTGATCGGCCTTGAACGCGGCGGCGAGATCGGCACGACCGGTAGCGTGGTGCTGGAGCCGCTCGGCCTTGCCGGAACTGTTCATGTCGATTCGATTTTCCTCGAACACACCTGGCCGGCCCTGCAGCCGTTTTTTGAGTTCGACGTGACGGATGGGATCTTCGGAGGTCGTTTTTCGTATTCGGTCTTCCTGGGCGAGGACGGCCCTCACGCTGTGATTGACGATGCCAACACCCTGGTCGAGAACATCGAGATCAAGGCCGGAACAAAGAACGAGACGGTCCTCACGGTGGCATCGGTCACGACCTCCGGCGTCAGAGTCGAGTGGCCGGAGGCGCGCGTACGCGGGACGTCAATCGTCGTCGACGGAGCGGTGGCGTACCAGTGGATTCGTCCTGACGGCACCCCGTCGTGGGACAAGCTGGTGCCGAAGGAGACCCAGGAGAAGGTGGTCGAGATCTACCGCGAGGTCGAGGAGGCCTTCCCGTGGGACATCGCCCTCGATCTCTTCGAGGTCAAGAATTCGACCGCGAGAGTAGAGGATCGCACCTTTCCGGAGCCGTTGCAGATAGTCGTCAAGGACGCGAACTTCACACTCGCCGACGTCTCTACCGGACCCGGCCGCACGTGGCCTCTCGCCGCTTCCGCGACCTTTACCGGTGATGCGGTGGCGAAGGCCGATGGCTTCGTCGGCACCGGTCCGATGGGCGTCAACGCGGAGGTGGGCGTCGAAAACCTCGACCTCTCCAAGCTCCAGCCCTATCTTGAGCGCATCGCACCGATCGAGCTTCGGTCGGGCCGAGTCGCAGTCAGCGGTTCGGCGCGGGCCGGCGGTGGTGGCGAAGGCGAGCCGACGGCGAGCTTCACCGGCGATGTGACCATTAGTGAATTCGATGTCGGCGAGACCCTGCTCGGCTCGACGATGCTGCAGTGGGAGCGGGTTGACACCGGCGGCATCAGCGCGACCGTGGGCCCGATGTCGCTCGAGATCGCGAGCATCGACGTGCACGACGCGGGCGTCGAGATCGTCATGTCGGAGGACGGCAAGATCAATGTCTTCGAGGTGATGGCGGCGATGTCTGAGGCAGAGGGGCCGGAGGAGGGGACGGCCGAGCAGGCTGAAGGTGAGGAGGAGGAAGAAGAAGGCGCTCTGCCGCCGCTCGTGGTTGACACCATCACGTTGCACGGTTGTTCGGCGACCGTCACCGACCAGGGCCTGACGCCGGCGTTTTCTCTCGCCGTCGATCCGGTGGACGGCACGATCACCGGCCTGACCACCACCAAGGTGGTGGGTGCGAAGCTGGACCTCGAGGGCTCGGTGAAGACCGGAGGCACGGTGACCGTCGAGGGCGAGATGGATCTCCTCGATCCGAAACGGCTCACCGACCTCGCGATCACTGTCCGCCAGACCGACCTGCCACCGATGTCACCGATGTCGGTGAAGTTCGTCGGCCACCCGATCGACGAAGGCGCGGTCAACCTCGGTTTCGACTACGAGATCGTCAGCTCGGAGCTGGCCGGCGCCAACAAGATCGTCACAACCGATCTCGCCTTCGGAGACAAGGTCGAGGGCGAGGGCAAGATCAAGCTCCCGGTCAAGCTTGGAGTCTCTCTGTTGACCGACAAAAACGGCCAGATCACTCTCGAGTTCCCGATCGAGGGCAACCTCGACGACCCCGGTTTCCTGATTGCCAGCGCGTTGGGTTCGGCGGCGAGCGAGATGGTGGGCGAGCTCATAAAATCTCCGTTCAGACTGCTCGGCAAGCTGGGTGGGGGCTCGGGTGACGAGGACCTCGGGTTCGTGGCCTTTTCGTCGGGCAGTGCGGAGCTTGACCAGGCGGCCACCGACAGGCTGACAATTCTCGCGTCGGGTGCCGCGCAGCGCCCGGCTCTGGTGCTGCTGGTCGAGGGTGCGTGGGACGCCGAGGCCGACGCCCTCGGCCTCAAGGAGGCCGCCTTCGAGTCGCGCATGGCGGAGGTGGAGGCGTCGCGCGAGGTCTATGAGTCGATGTACCTGGAGATCGCATCGAGCGATTCACTGGATGCGCTACGTGCTGAAAACATGACAAACGATGAAACGACCGGGGAGCAGGTGCTCGACGAGACGTCCTACTACCGCTCTCTTCGGGAAGCGATGATCGAGGCGCAACCGGTCGATCAGGCCGCGATTACGGCGCTGGCCGACGCCCGCGCTGAGGCCATCAGGTCGTTCCTGGTCGATGAACAGCACATCGATCCGGCCCGCGTGCGGATCGTCGACCCGGTCGCGGTCGAGGAATCGCCTGACGATGGCTGGGTTCGCTGCCGACTGGATGTAGATGCGGGCAGCTGAGGTTTTCTCGTTGTGATGGCGTCGAGCGGTGGTGTGTCGGGGACACGATCGCTGCCCGTGGGAAGATTCCGCGCGAACGGTCCGTTGAGGGTGTTGTGAACGAGCGCAAGGACTACTACGGGAGGTCTGTCGGGCCGAATGCGGCTCGGTCGCGTGCGAGCCGGGATTCGCTGCTGAGGTGGGCACAGGTGTCCACCCTCGTTCTCGGTCTCCTCCTCGTCGGATGGTATCTGGCCGCGCGCGGGCACGGACAGCTCGCCAGCAGGGCGGCGATCGAGGACTTCCGCAGCGTGCAGGCCGTGCAATTCGAGGGTGAGCTTCTGGAAGGCGCTTCTGATCCCGGGCTCGCCTTGTCAAATCCGGTGGACACCAGCCTGTGGTCGGAGAAGCGCCTGCTCGACTACCAGCAGACGCTTCTCACCGATTCTCCGACGCCGGTGGCCATCCTGCACGTCCCGGACGTCGGCATCGAGGTGCCGGTTTTCGTCGGCACCGAGGAATGGGCGATCACGCGTGGTGCCGGCTGGATCGACTGGACCGCGCCACCGGGGGGCCCGGGTAACGCCGGGATCGCGAGTCACCGCGACGGTTTCTTTCGTCCGCTCAAGGATGTCGAAGTTGGCGACTCGCTGGTTCTCGAAACGCCGAGAGGATCGATCGACTACCGCATCGTGTCGCTGCAGATCGTCGAGCCGAGCGACGTGAGCGTGCTCGATCCAACGGAAGAATCGACCGTCACCCTGGTCACCTGTTACCCGTTCTACTTTGTTGGCAGCGCTCCGTACAGATTCATCGTAACGGCGGTGGCCGAATCCGAGATGGAGAATCAGGGATGAAAACCGAACGAAGAACGCGGGCGATACTCCGTGCGTTTGCCTTGCTGTGGATGATTGTGGTCGCGGCTGCTGGAACCCCGTTGATCGCTGCCGACAACCAGAACGACTGGCAACCGGATCCGCCGATGCCGAAAGACTTCGACTGGATTCAGCTCACCTCGGACGAGTGGCTCAAGGGCGAGCTCATCGCCATGTACGAGGAGGAGCTCGAGTTCGACAGCGACGAGCTGGACGAGCTGACCTTCGACTGGGAAGACATCAAGGAAATCCGCACCGCCCAGATCGTGCAGGTGGCTTTCCTCAACGGCGTGATCGCCGTCGGCCAGCTGCTGATGGAGGGCGACACGGTTCGCCTGATGGATCTCGAGTATCCCCGTTCGGAGGTCCTCTCGATCACTGCGGGCGCACCCAGGGAGAGAAACTACTGGTCCGGCAAAGTGAGCGGGGGCGTCAATATCCGCACCGGCAACAGCGAGCAGAAGGAGGTCAACACCAGGGCGACCCTTTTGCGCCGCACGCCCAAAGACCGTGTGACTGTCGACTATCTCGGGAACTTTTCGCAAAACGACGGGAAAACCATTGCCGATAATCAGAGGGCAAACGGCTCCTGGAATCGTTTCGTGTCCGATCGCTTCTACCTGACGCCGATATACGGGGAGTATTATCGTGACCCGTTCCAGAACATCGATGCAAGGTTGACGGCCGGTGCCGGTGTCGGGTACCAGATCGTCGACACGGCCGACATCGAATGGAACGTCAACGTGGGTCTTGGTTATCAGCACACGAAATTCAGCGATGTCGTTCCGGGCGATCCGGAATCGGCCGACACGCCGGCCCTGGTGGTCAGCACCGGGTACGACAACGAGATCACGGATTGGATGGACTATTACTTCGATTACCGGTTCTTCATCGTCAACAACGAATCCGGACGCTACACACACCATTTGATCACCGGTTTCGAGTTCGATCTCTTCAAGGACCTCGACTTCGACATCGCCTGGGTGTGGGACCGGATTCGGGATCCGCGTCAGAGTGCGGACGGCACTTTTCCCGACCAGGACGATTTCCGGACGATCTTCGGCGTGGGATTCAGCTTTTGAACGGAAGAGGTCGGCCCCTGAATGTCCGCGGTAGAGCGCCATGTGGTTGCGTGTTCTCCGATGGTCTGGCGACAGCCGCAACCGGGACATTTTCAACCTCGAGGGTCAGTTGACATCTGCATGGGAGGCGCCATGAAATCGGGTTGCCATCATACGTACGCGTCGGTCGTTGCAGTCATCTGTGTGTGCTCGCTGGCGTTGTTCGTGGGGCCGGTCTTCGCCCAGGAGCACGGCCACGAAACGGGCGACGAGCATGGAACCCGGACTGCGGACGACCACGGAACTCACGAGGAAGGTGAAGAGGCCGCTCATCACGGGCACTCATTCCATCCCAACGAGATTGCCTTTTTCGCAGGATTCACCGACGAGAAGCACCATGACACCGAGTTCAGCATCGGTCTCGAGTACGAGCACCGCCTGTCGCAGGAATGGGGAGTGGGCGGTCTCTTCGAGTACACCAATGGTCTGCGAAACTACATCCTGGCGGTGCCGTTTTACTTTCACCCCGGCGGCAGCTGGAAGATCATTGGTGCGCCCGGAATCGAGTTTCACAACGGGCGCGATGATGTCGTCACGCCGCACAGCGAGGGCCACGGCGAGATCGACGAGGACGAAAGCTACTTCCTGTTCCGTCTCGGCGTCGCCTACGACATTCACCTCGGAGGATCGTGGGGGCTCGCACCCGCGATCGACCTCGACTTCGTCGACAGTGAGCGGGTGTGGGTCTACGGGGCGGCGCTCACCTACGGGTTCTAAGAGAAAGTCATTTTGATCCCTGATCGATGATTCGCTCCACCAGGGCGTGACCGTCCGCGGTGTCTGGGATGATGCCAGGCTTGTGCAGTCGGCGGGTGAGCTCGATCCAGTTGCTGTCGGCGGCGAAAACCTCGCGGAACATCGGCAAAGCCTGCTCGAGCTGGCCGCTGGTGGCGAGCGTGACCGCCGCCCAGTACTGGACCTCGAGGTTTCCTGGCAGCAGCGCGGCCGCCTCGCCGTACTCGGCCATTGCGAGCTCCAGATCATCGTGCTCGACTGCCACGTCCCCGGCGTTCATGTGCTCGTACGCACGGTGGACCCTGAGCAATCGCCTCAGCTCGGCAATCGGCGTCGGATGATCCTCGATCCGCAGCTCGAGCACACGGTCCGCCCAGGGTCGGCCGGTGGATTTTGCCTTGACGATCAGCATCGCGGCCGACTGCCTCCCTCGAATATCCCCGCCGGCGGCCTGCGCTGCCTCGAGCGCCGCCATCAGCCGCTCCGTGAGGTCGCCTCCGGCAGACTCGTACGCTCTGGCCATCGCCGGAACCACCGTGTCGTTGAGCATCATGTTGGCCTGTACGCTGTATCCCTCGCCGACGTGGTGGCCCGCCGACTCGATGCATTTCGCGCCGGTGTGGCTGGCGACATTGCCGGCCGTGTCGACGAAGGCGACCTGGCGAACGTCGCGCCCCTCGTCGACCTCGACCAGTGCGTTCAGGGCCTGCTCAGCGGTGAGACCGCTCCGCATCAGGTCGAGCCCGCGTGGACCGTAGGCGGGTTGGACGAAGCTCTGGGTGGCGATGGCGCCGACCCCGGCCTCGGCCCAGGTGACGATCGAGCCGACCGAGAACCAGTGCGACTGGACGGCAACCCCCATCTCACCGGTTGTCGCATCGCGGGCGACGATGGAGTAGGTATGGACCGGGGGCTCGATAGCTCCGGCCGGCAACGTCACGGTCAGAACGCAAATGGCAAAGACACATCGGTACATGAGGGCCTCCAGCAGCCTTTATGTCGTGAAGTGTAGCCCTTCCGGTTCGCTCCCGGCCCCGCTGCCGATCCCGTTCCCGAACCTGGCAATCGGGAGTGGGAGCGGGATCGGGCTGTGGATCGGATGAAAAAACCCGCTCTCGCTCGCGAGTCGTGGTTCGAAAGCAGCTGGCTAGCCTGCATTATTCATGAAGCCTCTACTACGGCCGGCGATGCATCATACCCAGCGGTGTCCGCTCGCCTCGGGGTGCTCGACGTACAGTCGAGTACGCCACCGCGCCCCTCGGGTCGCAGACCCCACTGGGCACGGCACCTCGCCGCCCTCGCCACGAGACCTCATGAATAATGCAGGCTGGCCTGGGGCGTGAGCCCCGGTTCCAAGGACCCTCACCTCGCGAGATGGTCGACGAAATGCGGCATTGACAATACCCTACCGGGGTATGGTATAAATTAATCCATGGAAACGACGGTCGAAATCGACGAGCAGGTTCAGAAAAACGCCCTTCGGCGGCTGAGCATCATCGAGGGTCAGGTGCGCGGACTGCGGCGAATGGTGGAGGAGAACTCGGGTTGCGTCGAGATTCTCACTCAGATTTCCGCCATCCACGAGGCTCTCCGGGCCGCCGGCAAGGTGATCGTGCGGCACCACATCGAGACCTGTGTTACCGAAGGGCTGCTCACAAACAAGAAACAGCAACATCAGGACGAATTGATGGACCTGATCTACAAGTTGAGCAAGTGATGGATCTGCTGCTGGATTTCGTGACCGCCTCATGGGCGGTCTTCGGCGCCATGGCTCCGTACCTTTTGCTGGGTTTCGGGGTTGCCGGGCTGCTGTCGGTTGTCGTGTCAGCGGAGTGGGTCGAGCGACATCTCGGCGGTCATGGGCTTGGCCAGGTCATCAAGGCGAGCATCTTCGGTGTCCCGCTGCCCCTGTGCTCATGCGGCGTGATTCCGGTGGCTGCGTCGCTCCGAAGGCATGGCGCGAGCAAGGGAGCGACGACCGCGTTCCTGCTGTCCACCCCGCAGACCGGAGTCGACAGCATCGCAGTGACCTACGGTCTTCTCGGCCCGTTCCTGGCGGTGGTTCGCCCGGTCGCGGCGCTGGTGACCGGAATTTTCGGTGGCGGTCTCGTGCAGGCATTCAACAACGGGACCGGCGCCACCAGCCAGGGGCAGACGCTTGACGAGTCGGGCCAGAGCTGTTCGTCGTCCTGCTGTGACGAAGGAGCGGAGGAACGACCGACGATCATTCAGGCTGCGCATTACGGCCTCGTTGTTTTGCCGAGAGACATCGGCAAGGCGCTGATTCTTGGGGTGGCCGTCTCGGGGTTGATCGCTACGTTCGTCGAGCCGCGGGCCCTGGAGTCGTACCTCGGAGGCGGCCTCCTGCCGATGCTGGCGGCGATGGCGATCGGGATTCCGCTTTACGTCTGCGCCACCGCATCGACCCCGATCGCCCTCGGCCTGATTCACGCCGGTTTGTCGCCGGGAGCGGCACTCGTTTTCCTGATATCCGGTCCTGCAACCAACTCAGCCGCGTTGACCACCCTGTGGAAAGTGCTCGGCCGTCGCACGGCAATCCTCTACCTGGCGACGGTGGCGGTGGCCTCGCTGGTCACCGGGATGGCGGTCGACGGCTTGATCGGCACCGGTGCCCTGCCGGAATCCGCTCTCGTTCCGGCGGCAGC
>JAJDNM010000138.1 GCA_022340665.1 Acidobacteriota bacterium
ATGGAGGACCGCCTGCGCGATTTTGAGGCGCTGTGCCATGCCGGTCGAGAATCCTCGTACCGGGGTCCGGCGACCCGGGTCCAGTCCAACTAATTCGAGGCATTCTCTGCACCGCTTTTCGGGCTCCGCGATGCCCCTCACCCTGGCGAAGAATCGGAGATTCTCCATCGCGTCCAGTTCCTCGTATACCGCCATCGACGGCGCCACAACTCCGAGGTGGCGGCGCCAATTCTCGCGCTCGGCTTCCTCCTCGCCAACCAAATGGTTCACCGTCCCGCGGGTGGCCCGAGTGAGGCCGCAGAGAATCGCCATGAGGGTCGACTTGCCGGAACCGTTGGGCCCGGTGATCACCAGCACCTCGCCGGCCATAGCCTCGCCCGAGACCGATCTGAAGACGACCCGCAGGTCGTAGCGCTTGGCCAGGTCGCTAAACGAGATTCGGACGCCGTCTGCCATCGCCTGAACAATACCACCCACCCGCCGTTTTCTGGCAACTCGGAGTTCGCGAAGGCTGTTGGATGTTGGATGCTGGATGTTGGATGCTGGATGCTGGATGCTGGATGCATCAAATCCATGAATCCTCGTTCTGAACTGTCAAGTGTTTGACACCCAAACCGATATCCAATATCGAAAATCCAAGATCGGATATCCAGAATCCCGCGTCGAGCCATTCGGGCGATGCGGCTGGGATATCATTCCCCCCAGCAAAGGAGGCGCTCATGCGTTCGGTGATCACCGGAACCGGTATGTACATTCCGGAGGCCAGTGTCGACAACAACGCTCTCGCCAAGCTGATGGACACCTCGGACGAGTGGATTCAGGTGCGGACCGGGATCGTCAAGCGGCAGTACGCGGCGCCGGACCAAGCCACCTCGGACCTTGCTGTCCCTGCCTGTGCCCGGGCGTTGGACAACGCGGGCCTGAAACCCGAAGACATCGATTACGTGATCTTCGCGACCATGACACCGGACTACTTCTTCCCGGGATCGGCACCCTTCCTGCAACGCAAGCTCGGGCTCGAGCAGGTTCCGTGCCTCGACATCCGCCAGCAGTGCGCCGGCTTCATCTACGCCCTCCAACTCGCGGACGCGCTGATCCGCTCCGGCCAGTATCGCCGCGTTCTGGTGATCGGGGCCGAGGTTCACGCGTCACTAGTTCCCTGGAGCGAACATTCGTGGAGCGTGGCGTTGGGACATGACCACGATCCTGTCTCGAAAGAGGATTACGCACGAAACACCGAAACCAGGGACCGCGTTGTGCTCTTCGGAGATGGCGCCGGCGCGGTGGTCGTCGAGGCGCGCGAGGACGGCGACCGAGGAGTCGTCGACTGCCTTCTCCACACCAACGGTGACGAGGCGGAAAGGCTCTGGACCAAGGCCGCGGGCAGCGCCTTCAGGCCCTATATCCGGCCGGAGATGATCACCTCCGGCGATGTGACTCCCATCGTCGAAGGGCGCAAGGTTTATGCCCTCGCTGTAACCTTCATGCCCCAGGTGACCCTCGAGATCCTGGAGCGCAACGGTTTGACGACCGATGATCTCGACCTCGTGATCTTCCACCAGGCCAATCTCCGCATCAACGAAGGCGTGCAGAAACGCCTGGGTCTGCCGGATGAAAAGGTGTTCAACAACATTCAAGATTACGGCAACACCACCGCCGGCACCATCCCTATTGCCTACCACGAGGCCCTCGAACAGGGCCGCGTCAAGCCGGGCGACCTGGTGGCCTTCGTCGGCCTCGGCAGCGGGCTGAACTGGGGGGCGGTGCTCTATCGCTGCTGACCCAACGCTCCAACGTTCAAACGTTTCAACGTTCGAACGATCCCGATCCGAAACCTAACAAAATTCAAAACTTATGCTACCCTGTGCGCGCGGATGGAGCAGCGACCGATGACCAACCGGACCCTCCCCGCATGAATTGAATGAAATGGAGACGTCGTGACACGACGCATGCTGATCAACGCGCAGCGCCCTGATGAGGTGCGCATCGCCATCATCACCGACGACATCCTCGACCGGTACGAGGTTTCGGCCACCGAATCGGGCCTCTGCCGAGGCAATATCTACCGTGGAGTGGTTGCCAATCTGCAACCTTCGCTGGACGCGGCCTTTGTCAACTTCGGCGCCGAAAAGGATGGACTCCTGCGGGCCGATGATGTGGTCTCAGAGGCCTATCACAAGAAACCGACCACTCATGAGAAACACCCTCGGATAGATCGCATTCTCGAGCGCGGGAAGCCGATCATGGTCCAGGTGGTCCGAGATGGGGTCGGGCGTAAAGGCGCCCTGGTCACAACCAACCTCAGCATCGCGGGACGGTATCTCGTGCTGATGCCGTACGACGATGTGCGCGGAGTCTCGCGCAAGGTCGACGAGGAAGAACGGCAGGAGGTCAAGGAGCGGGTCGGCAAGCTCGATCTGCCCGAAGGCTGCGGTGTGATCCTCCGCACCAACGCCCTCGACCAACCCCAGAGAACCCTCAACCGCGATCTCAACGCCCTCCTCAGGTTGTGGAAGAAGATCCGCGCCGAGGCCGCCATTGGCAAGGGACCGCGGCTCCTCTACTCAGACCAGGATCTGATCGTACAGGCGTTGCGCGACTCCTTCGACAACTCGATCGAGGAGATTCTGGTCGACGACGACCAGGCCTTCGAGAAGGCTCAGGGTTACATGCGGACCTTCACGCCGAGAGCCGTCAAACGTCTCATCCGCTACACGGACCGGATGCCGCTCTTCAGCCGCTACAACCTCGAAGAACAGATCGACCGGATTTACCAACGCAAGGTCGAGCTCCCGAGCGGCGGCTCGATCGTGATCGACGGCACCGAGGCGCTGACCGCCATTGATGTCAACTCCGGGCGATCCACGCGCGGCGGCAGTCAGGAGGAAACCGCCTTCAAGACCAACCTCGAGGCTGCGTCCGAGGTGGCTCGGCAGCTCCGACTTCGCGATATCGGCGGCCTCGTGGTGGTCGATTTCATCGATATGCGATCACCGAAGCACCAGCGCGAAATTGAAAAGACGATGCGGGACGCGATGAAGGACGACAAGGCGCGGACCGCTGCCAGCAAGATTTCGGAAAACGGCCTGCTCGAGATCAATCGCCAACGTCTGAAGAAAGCGCTTCAGCTTCGAACCCACCGCCCCTGTCCGACCTGCAGCGGCGCCGGGACCATCGCCAGTCCGGAGTTGATCGGCCTCAACATCCTCCGTCGTATCGAAACGCGTGCGGTCACCGGCCGCCTCGGAGGTGTGCGGGTCGAGCTTCATCCGGAACTCGCCGACGCGCTGCAGAACGAGAGGAGGCAGGAGCTCGCCAACCTTCAACGCGAGTTCGATATCGACATCGATATCATCGCGGCTTCCGGGCTCCACCGTGGCGAGGAGCACATCGAATGGTACGATCGGGCCAAGGACGGAGAACACGCCGCTGCAGCGGCCGTGAGCGCTGCCAATCTCGCCGACGGATTATCGAAGAAAAAGAGCGTCAAGCAGAGCACACCTCCCGCGGAGAAGGGTGAATCAGCCGACGGTGACGACGATGCAGCGAAAGCCGCTCCGGCCAAGAAACGGCGCCGTCGCGGGGGTCGTAAGCACAAGAAGGCCAAGGCGCCCGACGGCACCATTGAACAGAAGGCACCGACCCCACCCGAGAGCGGAGAGCAAGCGGGTGCGACCGACGCTCCCGAAGAGGAGAATGCGAAACCGGCCGCGAAGAAGAAACGGCGGCGCCCGCGGAGATCGAAGAAGAAGAAGACGGCTGCCGCTCCTGCTGAGGAAGCTCCCCCTGCGCCAGATCCGTTTGCGTACTAGGAACGTTCAACGTTTAAACGTTCGAACGTAAAAGGTTGCCCGCGAGCACCGCCCGAACTTTCGCGTAGCGGCGACTATTCTTCGTCCACGTGCGGAAAGACCTTGGTATCGACGCCGACCTCGTCGCCAATGAACTCCAGCGCCTCTCTCAGGTCCTCGACCTCCAGCTGGGGCGGTACCTTCACGACGGCCGACATCGTGAAGAGTGGCGAGCCACTCATCGGTGCCGCCACAACCTCGGTCGTCATCGTCTCCATATTGATCCCCTGTTCCGCAAGGTAGCGTGATACCTGGTGGATGATCCCCATGTGGTCGGCTCCGAGAATCGTGATCGCGCACGGCACCGCCGACGTCTCTTCGGGCTCAGAAACCTCGCTGAGACGCGTCTGAACGTCGTACCGCGAATAGTGAACCTCGGACAACGCCTTCCGCAGCTCATCCACGGTCTCTTCCGGCGCAGTCACGAACATGAGCATTGCGAAATCCCCTCCAAGCCGGACCATGCGGCTTGATTCGACGTTGCCGTCATGCCTGAGGATGATCTCCGCCATTTCTTCGACAACGCCGATACGATCACGACCCGCGGCTGTCACCACCAGCTGTTTGCGCATCGGGGACCCCCTCCCAGCGCCGAAGATGGCACCCGACCATGTTACCCCGAATCGTTTCAGCACACGCCCGGGGAGTGCGGTGCATCACAGGCCGCGACAGAGGCCTCATCAGTGAACGGAATCAGAAGAAAGGGGCGCGGCCAGACGACCCGGCCGCGCCAGTCCTCTTCGAGGAGGAGGAAAAAGATGGTGGTTCTCAGCGAGTGATCAACCTGATCGATCCGCTGAAGCTTTCGAGCGAGATATCGGGACCACCGGTGCCAGTGTTGAAGCTCAGCTCCTTGCCCGGTGTGTATTTGCTCGTCCGCTTCGGTTCCGGTCCGATCTGGTTCTCGATCGAACCGGAAAAGGTCGTGAGATCGAACGATGCGACCAGATTTGCGTCGATCGTCAGCGTTATCGTCCCGTCCATCGTTTCCATATCGAGGCTGCTGCCCGGGTTGGGAACTGCGTGACACGTGATGTCGCCCGAAACCGTCTCGAAATCGCCGCCGTCGATCACACCACCGTGAATCGTGATACTGCCGCTGACATTCTCGGCATCGAGCATTCCGCCGGCTTCACGCACCTCGATCAAACCGCTGACGGAGGAGATATCGGCCTCGTGAGGGGCGCGGTTGACATAGATGCTCCCACTCACGGTCTCGACATCGAGCTCCGCAGGCGTGCTCGCGATATCGACCGCACCGCTGACCGTCTCGACCTCCAGCTCACCGGAGAGGCCGGTGACGGAGACCGAAGCGCTCACCGTCTCGACCGACAGGGCAACTCCTGCCGGAACACGAATCGTCAGATTCGTATCGACGTCCTGTCGCCCGTGGTATTGCTCATCATATTCCACCTCGATGTAGACGCCGTCTTCATCGGCATCGATCTCGAGATCCTCGACGCCATCGCCGAGAGTGCCGGTCACCTCCACGAGGTTCTGACCCCACGCCTCAATCGTTACGGTGCCCGAGAGGACCTCGATTCCGACCTCGGAATCCGGGTTGATCGGAAGGCTCTCATTGACCGGTTGAGCGGTCCAGCCAACACCGACCATCAACAACGCGGCGATCAAAATGCCTGTGTTCGTTGCGATTCTCTTCATTGTTACCTCCAAACCCGGCCAGCCGGGTATTTCGTTCAAATCTCAGCCGGCAAACGGACCGCGCGTTGCAGCAGATCGATCTGCCGCCGGTACGCGCCCGCCAATTGCTTCATCAAGAGTTCGTTCTCCGGGTCCTCGCCGAGCGCCACGGATATCCTGTCCATCGCCTGATCGATCAACAGAAGATTGTCCATCACCACTGCGATGGTTTCCGGCGAGAGCTCGTCCTTTCGCAGATCCAGAGCGTGCAGGAGTTCATTCCGTCTAGTCTCGTAACCGTCGACACCCAGACCCTCGAATGATGCGAGCAGGATCTCGGATGGCCCTCCCGAAACGACAGCCGGCCCCTCAGCGACGACAACCGCCTGCGACCGCCCGATGAGATACGCCCCGATCACGGCCGACACGATCACCACCGCAGCAGCCGCGGCGAGCAACGCTCGGTATCCGAATCGCCCGCGCACGACCTTTCCCTCCGATATCCGAGCGGCAATGCTGGGCCAAAGGTCCCGTGGCGGCTCTTCGGAGCGAGGAAGGGAGGCCGCGAGATCGCGCAACTCGAGAATCTGTTCGAGAGATTCGGAGCATGACCTGCAACCGGCGAGGTGCGTACGAAGATCATTGGCTTCCGCTGGATCGAGCCGCCCATCGAGATACTCATCAAATCGATCGGCTGATTCGTGGCAATTCATGATGTCAACGCCTTTCTCAGCAACCGGCGCGCACGATGCAGCTGCGCTTTCGACGTGCCAACTGCAAGGCCCGTGAGACGCGAGATCTCCTTGTGTCGGTAACCCTCGATGTCATGCAGCACGAACACCGTTCGCGCGCCCTCCGGTAACGCCCTTATCGATCTCTCAAGATCCATCACCTGCCCTGGTGACGGATCGGAAACGGCCTCTTCAACCGGCAGCCTGTCACCGACCGATTTGACCCGTGCCTCCCGTCTCGCGGTGCTTCGCCGGTCACCGAGTACCACATTGACAGTCACGCGATGTAGCCAGGTCGAGAACGCGCTGGCACCTCGGAAGGAACCGAGCTTCTGCCAGGCGCGCACGAAGGCCTCCTGGGCCAACTCTTCTGCGAGAGATGGATCACCGCACATTCTCAGACAGAGAAGGTAGACCCTGCCGGCATTTTCCCGGTAAAGCTCCTCGAAAGCATCGACGTCACCGCTGGCCGCTCGTTCAACCAGCCGAGTCCGGTCGTTCCGAGCGTCGACTCCGCTCATGGTCACCCTCGGTGGCGCCGTTTCTGGTACGGGGAAGGTCGCAATCGTTTCCACACCACATAAGATGCTGCAAACAGGCAAATGGTTGGTATCTCGGGCCAGTTTATCGTCCGGGAATCCGGGCACGATGATACTGGTTGGATTCTTCGAGAAGAATGGAAGGACGAACGCCGGTGGTCGATTCTGAAGCAACAACACGAGGCATCCGAGTCACGGTCCGATCGCGCTACGTGCCCGAACGCTCCAACCCGGCCCAGGGAAGCTGGTTCTTCTCCTACCGCATCCGAATTTCTAACCGCGGCGAGGCGCCCGTGCAGCTCCTCAACCGCCACTGGGTGATCACCGACGCCCACGGCAGGGTCGAAGAGGTCCGCGGACCGGGGGTGATCGGTGAACAACCGGTCATGGCGCCGGGCGAATCGTTCGAATACTCCTCGTTCTGTCCCCTCGGAACGCCCTTCGGCTCGATGGAAGGCAGTTACGAGATGGTGACCGACGCCGGCGAGCGCTTCTGGGCGAAGATCGGCAAATTCACGCTGAGCCAACCGCTGACCGTGAATTAATCCGACAAGCCTCGAAGCATCAGGCTGTGAGAGATCAAGTCGACGCAGCCACCGAGACCGAAGCGCGCGGCGTCGATTACCAGATCGAAATTGGCCATGTCCCTCAAATCGGCGTGGAAGTTCCGACGCACGAAATTCGAACGGCTGGCATCGACCTCGTCGAGCCGCTGGGCGGCCGCCTTGTGTTCCAGTCCCTCGCGCTCGGCGAGCGACGCGATACGCAACGCTCGATCCGCGACCACCCGGACTCGAAGGCCATCGTCCGGCGGCAGCACCAGGTTGGCGCCGCGGCCGACGATGATCACCCGGCCCTCGAAGGCGGCCAGGGCAATCACCCTGCTCAACATCGACACGTAGGAGTTCTGAAGAACGAGCCTCGAGTTGAAGAGGTTGAGCAGCGTTTCGGAAAACCACCCTACTCGGGTCTCGTCCATCAGCTCGAGGAGCCTGGGTTCGAGTTCGAGGCGTTTCGCCAGACCGTTGACCAGATCGCGGTCGAGAACCGACCAGCCGAGCCTCTCGCCAACCCGTCGAGCGACCTCGGCACCCCCGGACCCGGCTTCGCGTGAGATCGTCAGGTAGGGTCCCGGAACCGGCACCTCGCTCATTTCGGTCGCAGAAGCAGCACGTTCCAGCAAAGCCTGGAATCGCATCCGGATGTCGGCGGGCTCCGCCGCCACCGCAGCGAGTGGCCTGATCATCAGGGGACCCCTGTTTCATAAGATATGGCCTCTCACCGTTTTATGCCAATTCTTCGATAACGGCCTGGATGTCCTTTGGACCAATCCAGCGGATCGGCGTCCCGCGCCGCTCCATGCCGCGAAACCATGTTAGCTGGCGCTTGGCAAAGCGACCGATGGCGGCTTCCAGGTCGGCGACCATCCGAACCCGGGTCTTTTGCCCGGCCAGGTAGGTCCCGATCTCGCGATACTCGAGACCGAGCTCTTCCAGCCGGGACTGAGTGATTCCGCGGTCGAGCAGCCCTTGCACCTCCTCCACCATGCCTTCTTCGAGACGTGATCGCAATCGTTCTCCGATGCGGCGACGCAGCTCGTCCCTCTCGACCCGCACACCGTAGACCGAGAAGCCCAGATCGATCCCGGGCGGCTCGCTGTAGCGAACCGGTGCGTTTTCTTCGAACTCCACAACTTCGATGGACCGGATCACCCTCCTCTTACTCGACAGATCCGTCTTCTCAGCAAGCTCCGGCGACCTGCGCTTCAACTCTGCAACCAGGTCGTCTCTGTTCTTTTTCTCAAGGTGCGTACGCAGCTCCCCGTTCTTCGGCACATCCGCGAGGCGGTAGCCGCGGACCACGGCCTCGACGTAGAGCCCGCTGCCTCCGACCATTACCGCCGGCACCGCCGTCTCAGCAAACGGTTCCCTCGATTCCATCGTACGCAGCACCTCGTAACAGTCCTGCTGGTACCGAAAGAGCGTATAAACCTCCTCTGGATCCGCGATGTCGATCAGGTGATAGGCCACCGGGGGCGAGACCGAGGCGTATTCGCAGAGATCTTTGCCGGTTCCGATGTCGAGGCCTCGGTAGACCTGTCGCGAGTCCGCCGATATGATCTCCGACCCCAGATGGTGGGCGATCTCGACGCCGAGACGGGTTTTCCCGCTCGCGGTGGGGCCGACGATCGTCAGAATGTGGAGACTCATCGCTCGAATTGCACCCTCAGCACTGCGTCCAGCCTGTCGACACCTTCACGGTCAGTCGCCGACAGCAAGACACCGACCCGTCGCAACCTCCGCCCGGCCGAAAAGAAGGGCGAGGTCACGAGGGTACCGACCCGCAGCAGAGGATCGAAGGCATCTTCGCCCAAGGCAGTATCGAACTCATCGTAATCGGTGGGCAATTTCAGCTTCCTGGCGTTGAACAGCCGCCAGTAGATCACACGATCACGGTTCCATGACAGCCAGAGCCGAAGCATTGGCGCTGAAACCTGAAGCCTCGCATTAAGGTCGGCCAGCCGCCTCAGCCGGGGCTTCCCCTCATCCGACCACACGAAATGATCGAGGCAGACGGGGCCGAAATAACCCTCTTCGGAGAGCCTTTTGCCGACGCGGTCCGCAACCTCGCCGACCGACGGTCGCCACCGCTCGAGGGCCACGGAGTCGCGGTCGAACAGGGACCCGATGAAGGCACCATCTGCCGTGTTGACGACCTCGTAAACCTCCAGATTCTCGATGGATCCCCGGTCATTGACTTCGAAGACAGAAGAGATGTCGAGGGTCCGCCGGCGCCACCTCTCGACAAGAACACACGAATCCTCCGCCAGCAGCCGGCGCAGCACCTCGCGATCGGAGGGACTGAGGGCCCGCGAGCGAATGCGACGATTGCCGAGGCCCGCATTTCCATGGTCGGACTTCACGAGCCATCCGTCGTCGGGCTCTCGAGAGGCCATCCATTCCTCGACCTCGGCCGGGTCGAAAAAGACGCCGTGGACGTGTTGATCGCCGAACAGTTCCTCTTCGATCTCCGCTGCAAATCGCCGCCCGTTGACTCGCTCGACGATCTCGAGCGGCGGGTGAGGCGACGGGTCGTCGTAGCGGGTGTTGGCCGTTGCCGCACGGTGATTCCACCCGAATGGCACGAACCGGGCACGCATCGTAACCTTGGGCTCGACAGTAAACCCGGGTCTGGCGATGCCCTTCCTCTCCAGGTATGCCAGGAATGCGTCATCAGGCGCTTCGTCGACCAGCACGCTGTCGCCGCCGGCGGCGAGCAACAAGAGGTGCAGCGGCATCTCCTTCGCCTGCCGTCCCCTGCCGTCGGCCACCCCCTGCAACCGACGCGGGCGCAGCGACAGATCGAAGTCGGCGTTCACCAGATATTCGCGCATCGCGCCAAGGGTACACGTGCCGCACTTTGTGCTCGCTTGTGTACAATGGCGCCAGGCATCTGCGAGGGCAACGGGCACAACGGTTCTCCCGGGGAGGGCGGAAAACCGGTGGAAGTTTTGTTCATCGAATCTTCGGCGAGCGCTTGGGGGGCGAAGTGATCGGGAGCACGGTTTCCCATTACAGGATCCTCGAACGGCTCGGCGGCGGAGGCATGGGGGTCGTCTATCGCGCCGAGGACACCCGCCTCGAGCGCACTGTTGCCCTCAAGTTCCTGCCGATCGAGTGGTGCCAGGAACCCCTGCTCCGTGAACGATTCACCCGCGAGGCAAAGGCTGCCTCGGCCCTCGACCACCCCCATATCTGCACCGTCTTCGACATCGGAGAAACGCCCCAGGGACAGCTTTTCATCGCCATGGCCCACTACTCCGGCGACACCCTCAAGCAGCGAATCTTGCGAGGGCCGATGTCGATCGACGAGGTGGTGGAGATCGCGATTCAGATCGGCGAGGCGCTCGGCGCCGCCCACGAGGGCGGAATCGTCCACCGCGACGTCAAACCTGCCAATATCCTCATCACGGATCATGACCAGGTCAAGGTCGTGGATTTCGGGCTCGCCAAGCTCGCCGGAGAGGCGACCGTTACCCGCCAGGGTTCGGTGATCGGCACCCCGGCCTACATGTCGCCCGAGCAGGCCACTGGTGACGAGATCGACGGCCGCAGTGACCTGTGGGCGCTTGGTGCCGTGCTCTACGAGATGGTCACCGGCCGTCGCGCGTTCGCCTCTGGAAGCGAGCAGGCGATGCTGCTCGCGATCACGACCACCGATCCAACTCCGATCGAAACCCTCAGGGCCGACGTGCCGGCGGAGCTGCAGCGCATCATCCGCCGCTGCCTCAAGCGCAAGCCCAAGGACCGATATCAGCAGGCCTCCGAGCTGGTCGCCGATCTCAAACGTTTCCGCGGTGACCAGACGCCGGCCGAGGTCGTGACCCAGACGCTCCCTTCCGCCGCAAGCGCCCGTCGGCAGTGGTCGTTGACCCGTCGCGTTTTTCCGGTGGCAGCTGTGGTCCTGGCGGTGGTGCTGGCTGCGATCGCCTACCGGGTGTTCTACCCGGCGACCACTCGTCATCTGGTCGTCCTGCCGTTCAACTGCCCGGGAGCAGACGCGGATTCCGAGGCGTTCTGCAGCGGGCTGCTCGACACCGTGACCGCGAAGATGGCCGAGCTTCGGAGGTTTCAGTCTTCGCTGTCCGTCGTTCCCACATCCGAGGTCCGGGGGCAGGGTGTTTCCAGCGCCGATGCCGCCCACCGGGTGTTCGGCGTCGATCTGGTGGTGACGGGTTCGATCCTTCGCGAGGGTAACAGCATTCGCATCCCGATCGAGCTCGTCGATGCGGAAAGGCTGCGTCAAATCCGTTCTCGAACCATCACCACCGAAGAGACCAGCGGATTCATCGTCCAGGATCGGATTGTTGCAGTCATCGAGGGGATGCTCGACATCGAGCTCGGAGCGGACGAGAAGGCGGCGCTGATGGTTGGCGGAACGAACAACGCCGAAGCTGCAGAGCTCTTCCTCGAGGCCCGCGGCCACGCCGGCAAGACGCCCACCGAGGTTCACCTTTCGCGGGCGATGGACCTCTACCGGCAGGCGATCGAGCTCGACCCGAAGTACGCGGATGCAATCGTCCAGCTCGCCGACGCCTGCGATCAGCGGTATCAGCTCAACGGCGATTCGATCTGGCTCGAGCACGGCTCCAGCTACGCCCAGCGGGCGGTGGCTCTCGCTCCCGATCTGCCGGCGGCACAGCTCGCGGCCGGACGTTTCCAGCTCGCCAACTCCGCACACCAAGCGGCCATCTCGCACCTGCAACGAGCGATCGAGCTCGACCCGCTCGGCCTCGACGCCTATCTCCACCTCGCGGAGGCGTACGAGGCGATCGGTGAAACCGAGGTCGAAGAAGACACCCTGGCCCGCGCCGTGCGGACGGCGCCCGACGACTGGCTCACCTACTACTCGATCGGTCGATTCTTCGTGTACGAACGGAACGAATACGAACGCGCGGCGGGTTACTTCCGCAAGGTGATCGAGCTTCTCCCGGAAAGCAGCGTCGGCTACAGCGCCCTCGGCAGCAGCCTCTTCTACATGGGCGATCGGGATGGGGCGCGCGAGCAGCTCGAGCGGGCGGTCGACATCGGCTCCGATTACGAGGCGTTCTCGAATCTCGCCACCCTCGAGTTCTATGACGGGAACTTCTCCGAGGCGGCCTCACTCTACGAGCAGGCACTGGCGATGAACGACCGCGACTTCCTCGTCTGGAATTACCTCGCCGAAGCGCGGAGTGCCGCCGGAGAAGGCCCAGAGAGCTACCGGCCGGCCTACTCACGCGCCGCCGAGATCGCCGGCGCGGCCCTCGAGGCCGATCCCGATAACGTGACGCTGCTGGTCCATCTCGCGTCCTTCTCGGTCCACCTCGGAAACCAAGCGGGGGCGCTGGAGTATCTCGACCGCGCCCAAAAGGCGGGCGTCGACAACGCCGAGCTGATGTTTACCGTCGCCGACACCTACGAACGGCTGGGCGAGAGGGAGCGGGCTCTCGAGTGGACCGAGAACGCACTCAAGGCTGGGTATCCGATCGACGTCATAGAGGACTACCACGATTTCGACGACCTGCGAGCCGACCCGCGTTTCGCCGAGCTTGCGGCGACCCACAGGTCGGAAAAATAGCCGGATCCAATCGAGGACCGGCGTGACAGCCCCAAATCTCGGGGCGGGAGGTGGAAATGGAAACGACAGAAGACTTTGCTGATTTCCCGGAGATCGAACTGACCGAGGACACAAAACGCGGAACCTGGAGAATCCCGCCGATCGTTGTGCATGCCGGTGAGAGCTTTCACGTCGCCGCCGGCAACATAAAAATCTGGATGATATTCCCTGCCAACTTCGAGTTCGTACGCGGAAATGCCAGCAGCTGCACGGCTGACGAAAAATTCCTAGCGGTCGCCCTCGAAATGGGCGGTAATGCCTTGATCAGGATCCCCGAGGACTATGTCGCAGCCGGCGAAGAGAAGACAGTCAGATACTCCTTCATGTTCATGATGCGCGAGGGCGCGAGTTGGGGCGACTGGGAGTACGCCCACGGTGAGGCCAGTCCTCCGGGCATGATCATCCGCCCGAAGAAGCCATAAATTCGTTCGAGTCTCTCACGAAGAAGACAGC
>JAJDNM010000139.1 GCA_022340665.1 Acidobacteriota bacterium
CACTCCGTGCATCAGATCTCCTCAGCGAAGCTGGTTCACGATCCTCTCGATACCCGTCTCCATCGCCTCGGCCGGCTGTCCCGCGTAACAGAGCCGGAAAAATCCTGGTTCGCCAGCCCGGCAGGCGGCGCCGGGGGTGAGGTTGACCCGGGCTTTTTCGACGATCCTGAGCCACAGCGCGTGCTCGGCCTCCCAGGTCTGTGCCGCGAGGTGCTGCCTGAGGTCGAGCAACACGAAGACACCCGCATCGGCGGGGTGATGGTGTATCCCGCCCTCGTCCAACATCGCTGCCAGGCGGGTGTGCGAGCCACGAAGCAGCTTCCTCATCGAGACGATGTAGGATTCGACCCAGGCTTCGTCGGAGATCAGATCGCCGAGCAAATACTGGGTGTGGCCGGAGCAGCACGCCCAGTAGGCGAGCGTGTCGACGGCAGCGTTGACGGCTTCGTTCTCGCTGACCAGGACGCCGCAGCGTAGGCCCGATGCGCCAAAGTCCTTGGAGAAGGCCCAGACGATGTGGACCTGTTCGCCGAGCGACGGCAGCAGCTCGGCGCAGCTGGTGAAGGTGCGCGCGCCGAAGACCGACAGGGCATAGATCTCGTCGAAGACGATGTGCAGGTCGCGGTCGTTCGCCCATGCCAGGACCTGTTCGATCTCCTCGGGCGAGGGGACCGTGCCGAGGGGGTTGTCGGGCGAGGTGAAGAGCAGGGCCTTGACCGGTCGGCCGGCGGTGGCGACGGCGCGGTCGAGCATTTCCGGGGTTAACCGGAAGCCGTCCTCGATCGAGCGATGCACCGGAATTATGGAGAGCCTCGCGCGCAGCTCGAGATCCATCCAAAAACCGGCGTAGCTCGGAGTCGGCACGAGCACGCCGTCGCCAGGATCGCCGATGGCTCGGAAGAGGAAATCGAGCACGCTGCCGGCGCCGGCGAGGACGGAAATCTGCTCCGGCTTGAACTTTCGCCCGAGAAAGGTCCGGCCCATGAAGCTCGAGAGCTGCTCGCGGAATCGAAGCGAGCCGGTCATGGAGTCGTAGAAGAGGGTGGAGGGCGGGACCTTAGGTGCCCGAGCAAGGCGGTCGGACACCAACTCGGCTACCAGGCGGTTTTCGGCTTCGCACAGGCCGATGTATCCGTCGGGATTGGTGGCCGAATCGAAGGGATCGAGCAGGCATTCGGTGTGCCGCTCCAGGTACTCGGGAATGGACTGTCCGGAAAGCATGTCCTGCGCGCGGCGCGACAGACGTCGAGTGTTGCTGCTCATGGCTGGTCATTGTACCGGACGGGTCGCGTCACCGTTGTTGTTCCGAGCGAGACCGGAGTAGTGACTTCATGAATAATTCGGGCTAGGCTCAGACCGATGCTTCGATTGCAGCGATTAACGATATTGGCTCTCCTCTCCGTTTGGACGGCGGCGTGCGTGAGTTCCTCCGGGGAGAAGATGCCCGAAGGATTCGTCGATGCGGCGAGCGTCGTGCCCGACCTGGTCGTCGACATGCGCTACGCGGGCTCTGACAACTTCGTCGGCCGACCGGTCGACGGCTACGAGGCGCCCGTCTGCATCCTGACCGTGGAGGCGGCGGAAGCCCTCGCAGAGGCTCAGGCCGAGCTGGGAGCCCGTAGCCTGGGCCTCAAGGTGTTCGACTGTTACCGACCAACCCGGGCGGTGGCCGATTTCGTGCGTTGGGCACAGGACGAGGCCGACACCAAGACACAGGCCGAGTTCTACCCGGACCTCGAGAAGTCGGAGCTCTTCGGCCTGGGTTACATCGCCGAGCGCTCCGGCCATTCGCGTGGTTCGACCGTCGACCTGACGCTCGTCTACCTACCCGACGAAACGGAAGCGCCGATGGGGACCGGCTTCGATTTCTTCTCGGAACGATCGTGGACAACCGATCCGGAGCAACCGGCCGAGGTGCGCACTCACCGGCTGCTGCTGTTGTTCATCATGCAGAGGCACGGTTTCGAGCCGTATGAAAACGAGTGGTGGCATTTCACGCTCGCCGACGAGCCCTTCCCGGATACCTATTTCGACTTCCCGGTGAGGTGATTTCATATTTCGAATTCCCGCCCGCCGCTACGAAAGCAGGGTGAGGGTGTTGCATGGGTGGAATATACCCGCCCCTACCAACTCATCGGTGGATTCCGGATCCTAGGCTTCCATTTCCTTGACGACTACGCTGCCCGGGTCGGCCACGCCGATCCCGAGCCGAGTGGCGTTTTCGAAGGTGTATCTGGTGAATCCCACCTCGTAGGGTTCGTAGACTTCCTTGAGCACTCCGGCCGCATACACGTCCGCCGCCACCGGATCGCCGCTGATGATCAGGCGGTTGGCGTCGCGCGGCAGCCCGGAGGCGAAGCTGCCGTGGTTCTTGCACAGCACCTGCCTGGCGTCAATCACGGTCATCTCGGGGCTCACCGCCATGGCGCATTCGGCCACTGCCAGACAGAGTCGCCGCGTGATGTCGGCCTTCGGCATGGAGTCATACCGCGCCTTGTTGTGATCCCCCCAGAGGTGCATGTCCTCGGTCGTCGGCACGTCGAGCACGCCCATGCTGTTCTTCAGCGAGCATGTGAGGTTGGTCTGCGAGTGCTTCTTCAGGGTCGGCATGTTGATGATCAGTCCGGCCTCATAGATCTTCTTGATGACTCCGATCGAGGGCATCGTCGTCCAGCTGTCGTCGCCCACATGGACGGTCGGCGCCTTTGCGTCGTCCATCAGCGAGTCGGTCGTGAATCCACCCTTTTTCGCGAGATCGTTCAGACCGCTCCAGTCGAACTTGCCGCCCGCCTCGCCGTTGGCCAGGCGCTTCCCCCGACGGTCCGCCACGGTGATGTCGTTGAAGCCCTCTTTCTGAAGGTAGTCGACCGTCGTCAGGACGGAGTTTTCGTCGGTTGTCGTGGGATAACGTGTCTTCTTGTCGAAGACAAAGTTCGGCTTGACGATGACCGACCGGCCGCTGCCGAGCCTGGCGAATCCTCCCAGAGCTTCCATGCCCTTTGCCAGCATGCTGGTGAAATCGGTGCCTCGCACCACGACGACGATCGGTTTTCCGTTCTCGACAAACGGGTTGGGAACCCGCCTACGGATCGGAGAAAGGGCCTGTTCGACCGTGCCGGTGGCGGCGAAGCTCCTCAGGGCGGACGGTCCCGCGAGGCTGAGCGCCGCCATATCGCGGAGAAAACGTCTGCGTGTTCGGCCATCATCTGTCATCGCTGATCACCCCCAGTCCAATTCTACGGAGTGAAGATCGGTTGGTTCCTCAGGATGCGGCCTCGAGGATCGCTCGGACGTGGACCTCGGTCGTGTCGAGCACCGCGACCGGAAGGTCCTCGGCCGAGATCACGAGTGGGATCTCGGTGCAGCCGAGGATCACCGAGTCGACGGCGTCCGCCTCGATGTGATTCGCACAGATCTCGAGGTAGCGTTGGCGGATTTCGGGGCTCACCCGTCCGAGCGCCAGATCGTTGTAGATCGTGTGGTCGATGAACACCCGGTCTTCCTCATGAGGCAGGACGATCTCGATGCCGGCCCCCCCCGCGAACGCATGCGGGTACATCTCGGCCTCCATCGTCGTCCTGGTTCCGAGCAGGAGCGAGCGCCGGAATCCACCCTCCCTTGCCGCGTCTCGCGTCGCCGAGACGATGCTCACCAAGGGCAGGGTGGTCCTCGGGAGGATCTCGTCGAGGTAGGTGTGGGGCGTGTTGGCGGTGAACGAGCCGATCTCGGCTCCGGCCCGCTGCAGTCGTTGCAGGACATCGAGAAGGAAATCCACCACCTCCGATCGTTCGCCGTCGCGCTGCAGCCGGACCAGCTCGGCGAGGT
>JAJDNM010000140.1 GCA_022340665.1 Acidobacteriota bacterium
AGGGAAGAGGGCCTTTGAGAACATGCTCTCCGCTGTGCGGGACATGCTCACGGATCTGGAGTACAACGGGGCGATTCAGGACCTGACGAACAACATCAGGGCCAAGGCGGACGGTCTTGTCGACGGTAGAGAAAAGGACGACTGGATAGTCGATCTTGACGCCCAACAACACATCTGCATGAAGATCGATGATCTCAATGCCTACCTGGCATACCTGCTCGGGAGTTGATTGAAAGGGAGAATCAGAAGATCCATCCAATAACCTGGCAAGAAAATGGGCGGCGGGCCTATGCCCGCCGCCAGTCGGAATATCGCCGTAAGATGCCGACGGAGCAAAGGCGAGGTTCATGCCGGCCAGGAGTGCCAGGTCCGCAGTTCCGTAGTCATGCTGGATTGAGGCTTGGAGGTGGCGACGCCTTGCAGGCCCAGAGTGTTTGTCGAGTGTGGGATCTATCACGTCTACAACAGGTGCGCGTTAAGGGTAAGGGTGCCAGGCTTTAGATCCTTGGGAAGTTGAACGACCGTTCGCTGCCTCGCAAACATTCTAAGTTTCTACGGCCTGGCACCGATGCCGACGCTTCGACGACGAAGGGCTGGAATCAACCTCCGTTGCGCTCCCTCGGAAGGCGATGACGCGAGATGGCGGCGCGGTTTTTGGCTGGTGTCCAAAGCAGTGCATGGCACCTTTGATATTGAAAGTTTTCTAGTTCAGATGTATTGTTCTTCTCAATTTTCTCGAGAAAGGACGCTAGAATGAGACACATTCTCGTGACTCTTGTGGTCGCGCTGGTCGTCCCTCCCGTGTCCGCAGCCCACTTCGGTCAGTGCTCGACAGTCGGCCCGAACTTCACCGTGCACGGCGACCCGATCAGCTACACCATCACAGTGAGGACGGTCTCCTCGACCGCCCCTTCGGCATCGATTGTCGATCAGCTGCCGCCGGGCGTCGAGTTCATTCCCGGAAGTCTGTCGTGCTCGGGTGGGGCTGGCGGCTGCGCGTACGACGAACCGTCCCGGACGGTGAGTTGGAATGGATCGATGACTGTATCCGACACGGTCGTCGTTTCCTTCTCGGTTACCACCGAAACGCTTCCGGATCCCGGATACGTGACCAACGAGGTCGTTGCTGATGATCCCGGGTTCGACGCTCTGCTCATGAGTCGCACGACCTGTGTGCATCGTTCCGGCGAGCAAGCGGTGCTCGGTCCCATCTTCCCGATTTCCAATCACGGATCGGGGTGGTACCAAGGGTGGTCCAACGGCGTGTACTGGAATTCGGTTTCTGAAACGTACGTAGCAGCCTGGATCCGCTCCGACTACCCTACCAACTCGAATTACGAGGTGCAGGCAGTGACCGTCGACCCGGAGGGTGCGGTGGGTGTTGTTCAACACGTCTCGACGGGTCAGGTCGATGAACAGCCGTCCGTAGCCTGCTCCGAAGTCTCGGGCAACTGTCTGGTGGCCTGGTCTCGGAGGGAGCCGGCGCCGTCGATCAACAGCGACGTCTACGCCCGCCTGCTCGGCAGCGGCGCGGCCCCCCTCGGCAGCGAGTTCGCCATCTATCAGGGCAGTGGCCACCAGGGAAACCCGGATGTGGCCTACAACTCGGCCCTGGACGAGTTCCTCGTCACTTACGAGAACCGCTGGGCGAGCGGGCTTCGAGACGTGGTCGCCCAGCGGGTGCGGGCGAGCGACGGTGCCCTTTTGACCTGGGCCAACGTGGCCACCGGCAGCGATGGCGGCCGGACCTCGCTGAGAGCCGCCCACCTCGCAGGGAGAGATCAGTACTTGCTGGTGTACAACTTTACGCCGACCGCGGGTGACCCGGAGATTCGCGCCAAGATCGCGCCAGGACACCTCGGCGGCGTCAGCCCGGCGCCGGAGATGACAATTGCTTCCACGCTGACCAGCTATGAATCCCCGGCGGTGGCCGCGATTGACGACGACTACCTCGTGGTCTGGTCGCACTTGGACGTTTCGAATGTTGGTGGCATCCGGGCTCGGCGGGTTTCGGGGGATGGCTCACCGCAGGGTCCGGCCGGCGGTTTCCGCGTGAGCGAATTTGAACAAAACGTCGTTGCGTACTCGGTGCCGCTGGTCGAGTTCGCGGGTCAGCAGGGCTTCCTCGTCGGGTGGGATCATGACGACGCGGCAACACCGACCCAAGAGGATCTCCACGGCCGTTTCGTCGAGCCGGGGATGGACCACGCTTCGTTCACCGAGTTTCCGACCTGGGCCACCATCGACTGGGATTTTTTCGGACACTTCGCCTGCAGGAGAACCGGGCAGTGCCTCTCTCTTCGGGACGGGATGACCGGCATCGACGGACGATTCGTCTGGGCCTGGCTGGTTTTCGCGCACGGTTTCGACGAGGGCACCTTTGAGGGCTGGAGCCAGGTGGTGGGTGCGACACCGTAAACCTGGCGCGCGACAAGCAAGGTGCCAGTTTTTGGAAACTTAGAAAGATGTGGTGAGGAGGAACCGGAATTCGGTGAGCCTCATGATGATCTGGACCGACGGCCTTTCGAAATAGAGGGCGATTGAATTGACAAAACGAAATTGTGAAAAGTGTCGGTCCTGGCACCGAACCGGCCTCGGTGCTGCGTGTGTCCGCCGTCAAGTGGTGCTGATCACTTCTCCAACAGCTTCTCTACCTCGTCGAGGGTCTCCTCGAAGGTCTCCATCGCGGCCTTGAGGGCGTCCGGCTTGGTGAGGTCGACGCCTGCACCCGCCAGCAGCTCGAGGGGCGGCGCCGAAGCACCTCCTGCCAGCATGGCGAGGAAGGCATCGGCCGCCGGCTTGCCGAGGGTCTTCACCCGATCGGCGATGGCGATGCCGCTCGAAAGCCCCGTCGCATAGGAGTAGACGTAGTACTTGTAGTAGAAGTGGGGGATGTATGCCCACTCGAGGCCATCGTCCTCGTCGAGTGTGTAGCCGGGGCCGTAGTAACGCTGGACCAGCTCGCGGTAGGTCTTCTCGAGTAGGGCGGCCGTGAGCGGCACACCGTCCTCGACGAAGCCGTGCACCGTGCGCTCGAACTCCGCGAACATCGTCTGGCGGAAGATCGTGGTGCGGATGCCCTCCAGGCGCTCGACCAGCAGGGCGACCTTCTCGGCCGAATCATTTGACGTGCTCACCAGATAGTCGGACAGCAATGACTCGTTGCATGTCGAGGCAATCTCGGCCAGGAACGGCGCGTAGCGGAAGCTGGAGTAGGGCTGCGCCTTCATAGCGAGCTCGGAGTGCAGGGCGTGGCCGAACTCGTGCGCCAGCGTCGACATGTCGTTGAGCGAGTCCTGGTAATTCATGAAGACGTAGGGATGGGGTCCGTAGACGCTGGCGGAGAAGGCGCCGCTCCGCTTGTCACGGTGGGGGTAGAGGTCCATCCAACCGTTGGCCGGGTCGAGACCCGCAGCGAGGACCTTCCCGTAGTCGGCGCCGAGTGGCTCGAGGGCGGCGAGGATGGTGGCGCGGGCCTCGCTAAAGGGCACCTCGACCTCGACACCCTCGACCATCGGGATGTAGAGATCGTAGAGATGGACCGCGTCGAGCCCGAGTGCCTTCTTGCGCAGCTCGACGTAGCGGTGGAGGAGCGGCAGATTGGCGTTGATGGTCGACACCAGGTTGTCGTAGACCGCCGGCGCGATGTCGTCCTTGTCGAGGTAGGCCTCGAGAGCGGTGTCGTAACCGCGCGCCCGTGCGTAGGCGACGTCGAGTTCGAATTGCCCGGCCAACGTTGCGGCGAGCGTGTGCTCATATCTGCGGAGGGTGCCGAAAAGCGCCTCGACCGCCGCCCGGCGAACGCTGCGGTCTGCGGAGGCGCGGTAGCGGGAGTAGTTCGAGAGGGTGAGCTGGACTTTTTCGCCCTTTTCGTCGGAGATTTTGGGCCAGTGGATATCGGTCAGCAGGGCGCCGAAGGCGTCCTCCAGCGACGACGGGATCTCGTTGAGGTCGATCTCGGCCCACAGATTATCGCCGAGCAGGGACAGCGCCCGTTCCGCGTCGGGTGTCAGCAGGCGGCCCGAGCGGCGGCGCAGGTTGTCGAGGTAGGGGCGATAGGTCGCGAGCGCCGGCTCGGCCGCATAGGCGGCGTCGAGGCTCGCGGCCGGCAGGGTCAGAATTTCACGGCGGATGAAGGACGCCGCGCGCATCAGCTGGTCCATGGCGGCCAGGCCGCTCTGGACCATGGCGTTCGCAGCCTCATCCGAGAGAGCCGTGCTCTGTCGCAGGTTGGCGTAGAGGGTGACGAAGTTGGCGTCGGAGTGGAGCCGGAAGTAGAGGTCGAGGCACGCCCCCAGTGCGCCCGGGTCGGCGAGCTTGCCGTCGTAGGCCTCGAGGCCGGGAATGGCGGCGAGAAGCTTCAGCCGAGCCTCGTCCCACGCCTCGTCAGAGGCGAAGAGCGGCGAGAGGTCCCAGGTGTAGATCTCGGGAATTGCCGAGCGGTCGACGTTGGCGTCCGGCTCGTACGTCGGCAGAGCCGTATCGGGAGGGGCCGCTTCCAGGCCGATGGGCGGCAGCAGCGCCGCGGTCACAAGAGAAAGCGTGATCACGCTCTTCCACTCGGAGAGTAAGAATGCCCGCATGTTTGACTCCTTTTCGTTCGGACGTGCCGGCCCGGCCGATCGTGCAGATCCCCGGAGTCAGGCCCGTTCTATCCTACGCCTTCCAAGTCGAGAGGTTTATGGGTCAGGAGCTACGGAACCGAGCTCGATCACGCCGCCATGTTACCCAGCTCGAAACCATCGGCGACCAACGCGTCGATGGTGGCGATGACGGAGATCGAGCCGTCGCAAGCGTTGTAGATGCAGGCCCTGGCTGTTGGTTCGTGGATCGCTGGGGGGCAAGGCGACGCCAGAAGGAACTGGACTTCCACGAGGCATACGGAGAACTGGACCGACGGCTTATCGAAATGGTGAATGATTGACCTGACAAAACGAAAGTGTCAAAAGTGTCGACCCTGGCACCTGAGTGTTGAGAGAATGAGCACATCAGAATCCAGTTGTTGCCATCGGTCCTGGTACGTGCCACCTTTCGTAAATAGAAACAATGGAGGAATGTGATGGTAGCGGATATCCCGCTGCCGCGCGGACCATGTGGCTCGGTGAGGTGAAGGAGCACTCATGATCACGCCCTGCATTCGATTCAAAGCGCCGACAGCACGCCGGCTCGAGAGAGGTGTACCGTTGGTGCTCGGTTTCATGCTCGTCCTGGTGACCCGGAGTGTCGCTGCCGAGACGTTTTGTGTTGGCACCGAATCGGAGCTTGAAGCAGCTCTGACCAACGCGGAATCGAACGGGACGAGTGACTACATTCTCCTCCAAAGTGGAACCTATACCGGCGACTTTTCCTTCGAGTCCTTCCAGCACCACCCGGTCACGATCCGCGGCGGTTACAACTCTGATTGTTCTGCCAGGGTCGACGATCCCAACAACACGGTTCTCGATTCTCTGGGCGCCGGGACAGTTCTCAGTCTCTACCAGCATGCCGGAGGGGGAGTCAGTGTCGAGGGGTTGACCATCCAGAATGGAAGCTACAATGGCCTGTGGATTCGGCTGGTCAACGAATACAGCGACAGCTCGATTGACTCGATCCACCTGATTCACAATGTGATCAAGGATTGCCGGAACAAAACCGGCGTGAGCATCGCGTCGAAACCGGGAGATACATCTTCTGCGGGCAACATCCTGATATACGACAATGTTATCCAAGGGTTCACCGGTGAATTTGAAGCCATTACTGTCCTTGCCGAGTGGGCTCTCCCGGGGGCCTCCCTCGTCTTTCGCAACAACATCATCGCCGGGAACGTCAGCACATCATCCGACGCCGGATTGTCAGTTACGAACTCCGGTACCGGCAACATCTACCTGACGAACAACACCATCGTCGACAATGAATCGTCCGGTCCTTTGGGGGGTCTCGCCGGCGGACTCTCCGCATGGGTTGGATCCGCCCTCTACGCTTACAACAACATTATTTACGGAAATGTGTCGGCGAATGGCCCTGGGGACATCTGGTTGTTTTACCTCGACGGCACTGGGGTCGGCACCGCGTACAGCAACATCTACACCGACATCGACGGCAGCTGGGACGTCGAGGGTGCGAACATGAGCCTCGATCCAGGTTTCGTCGGCCCGGGATTCTGGCACGACAACGGCACGGTCGGCGATCCGACTGATGACTACTGGGTGTGGGGAGATTATCACCT